>JANQKH010000901.1 GCA_028281215.1 Phycisphaeraceae bacterium
AAAAGTGATCGGCTGACCCGCCTGTCGTAGTGTTTTTCCACCGTAGCTATCGGCCGCAAAGCTGTGCACCTGCCGAGCGACGCGAACATAGCGATTGCGAATCGCGCCGGCCGTGAGTGTGACGTGAAACACTGCCGGCGCGGCGTGGCCGGGCAACACAAACCACGCCGGCCCGCGCGATGGTTCCATGCGCGGGCCCACATCCACCGGCAACACATGCGCCAATCGAATCAGCGTGCCGTACCGGCTGTCGCGCTTCGCTTGCCAATACGCGTCGTCGCCCCGGATGCGATCGTTGTATTGCTCGCGCAACTGTCTCATCCGCGGCTGATCAAGCTGATCAAAAAACGCCACGCGCTCCGCGATCGCCGTCGCCATGTAGGGCCCGCTCGACGCTTTGAAACAAATGCGCTGACCCGGTTCAATCACACCGAACGGCGCCCGCGACGTTTTGGTGAATCGACTTTCAATCGTCTTCTCGCCGTTGAGAATCATCCGAACGTACTGCGGCTTGAGAATGGCGACATGGACCGGCATAACCACAATCTATTCGAGATACGTGTAGCCTTCCAACCCTGATTCATAAAACCGCAGCAGCGTGCGCGATTCTTCAAGCGTGACGCGCGACTCACGCAGCGCGCGTTCGACACGTTTGCGCATCGCGCGCTTCAGTTCGTCGGCTGAATATTGCACGTAATGCAACACTTCGCGGACGGTATCGCCTTCGATCACTTCATCGATTTCGGTTTCGCCGTCGTCGCCGAGCGTCACGTGCACGGCATTGGTATCGCCGAAGAGGTTGTGCAGGTCGCCGAGAATTTCCTGGTACGCGCCGACGAGAAACGCCGCCATGTCGTAATCCTCGCCGGTGACCGGGTGCAATTCAAGCAGTGGCTTGGTCACGCGGTTGTCAACGAAGCAGTCGATCTTGCCGTCCGAATCGCAGGATACATCAGCGAGAATGCCACGTTCGGTCGGCTCTTCATTGAGCCGATGAATCGGCATGATCGGAAAAACCTGATCCACCGCCCAACTGTCGGGCAGCGATTGGAATATTGAAAAGTTGCAGAGGTACGTGCGTGCGAGCATGATTTCGAGATCGCGAAACTCATCCGGCACATCGTCCAACGTGCGGATCACATCGCGTACGCGCGAACACGTCGCATAGAACAACCGCTCGGCCAACCCGCGTTGTTCGAGCGAACAGTAACCGAGGTTGAAAAGGTTCTGCGTCTCCTCCCGCGCGAGCATCGCGTCGTGGTAATACTCAACGTAGTTCTGTTCATTGACACCGTGATACGTGTCAAACAGGTTCACAATCGGCGCGGGCGTGTCCTTGCGTTGTTGTTCGGTCAGCCGCGCCGGGACTTCAAAGCGGTCGAAACCGGTCGACCCCATCACGTTGAAGACGAGCACACTGTTGTAAGTCACCAGCGCCCGGCCGGACTCGCTGATGATCAACGGATGCTCCACGCCCGCGTGGTCACACACTTCGCGCACGTGGAAGACGATGTCGTTGGCGTATTCCTGGAGCGAGTAGTTGATGCTCGTTTCGCCGGCGCTTTTCGAGCCGTCATAATCGATACCGAGCCCGCCGCCGACGTCGATCGCTTTCAACCCCGCGCCGAGTTTGTGCAGTTCGACGTATACCCGCGCCAGTTCGATGATCGCCGCCTTGATGTTACGGATGTTGTTGATCTGACTGCCGAGGTGGAAGTGAAGCAGTGACAGACAGTCGAGCATGTCATGCTTTTTGAGATACTTCACCGCGGCGAGCAGTTCGCTGAAAAACAGGCCGAACTTCGAACGGTCGCCACCCGAATGCTCCCACCGCCCCGCGCCGCGCGCCGCCAACTTCACCCGCAAGCCGATCGACGGCCGCACATCGTGACGCTCGGCGTATTTGATGATCTGTTTCAACTCGTTGAACTTTTCCACGACCGGCGTGATGTTCTTGCCAATCTTCGCCGCGAGAATCACTGCCTCGATGAATTTGTCATCCTTGAATCCGTTGCAGATGATCGGCGTCTGGTCATCCTTCACCATCGCCATCACCGCGAGCAGTTCCGGCTTGGAACCAGCTTCGAGACCGAACCCCAACGACTTGCCTGATTCAAGGATCTGCTCGACCACGTGGCGTTGCTGGTTGACCTTGATTGGATAGACGCACGCGTATCGATTCTTGTAGCCGAACTCATCAATGGCGGACTGAAACGTAGCGTGCAACTGTTGGGCGCGATGACGAATCAGATCGTTGAAACGAATCAGCACAGGCGTTTGAATGTCGCGCTCGCGCAGGTCGTCGACCAGTTTTTTCAAATCGATCGAACGGTCGAGGTCGCCGGTCGGATGCACGGCGACGTGGCCCTGCGGGTTGATCTGAAAGTAACCCTCACCCCATCGCGCGATGCCGTACAGCTCAGCGGAATCCTGTGTTGACCACGTAGGGGACAACTCCGGCACCGACGAAGGCGAAGCAGGTTCGGTAGAAGGATGAACATTCGGCAAGGAAGCCATGGCAGGTCGCTCCGGCGGACGGACCATCGTACCCACCATTGCCGGACTCGCCAATGAGACACCTTTCAAAACATCGGATGTTTACGAAGCGGACTGCCCGACCGCGTTGCGTTGTCGTTGGGCATTGTCCATCTGTTCAGCTGACGGACTGCTGCCGGTGCGCATCATTTCGACGAAACAGTCGAACAGGTAACGTGCATCGTGCGGACCGGGTGACGCTTCGGGGTGATATTGCACGGCGAAGATCGGCTCGCCGCTGTGGCGGAAGCCTTCGAGTGTCTGGTCATTGAGGTTGATGTGAGTCGGTTCGCCGCCGACTTTGGCGAGGCTTTCGGTTTCCACGGCGAAGCCGTGATTCTGGCTGGTGATTTCCACCTTTTGCGTACCGATGTTCTGCACGGGCTGGTTGCCGCCGCGGTGCCCGAACTTGAGTTTGAACGTGTCGGCGCCAAGTGACAGGCTCAACAACTGATGGCCGAGGCAGATGCCGAACGTGGGCAGTTTGCCGCGGATGTCTTTGAGCGTCTGAATTGTCTGTGTGACGGCGGCGGGGTCGCCCGGACCGTTGGAGACGAATAGGCCGTCGGGCTTGTGTTCGAGGATCGCCTCGGCGGACGTGTCAAACGGCACGACGGTCACATCGCAGCCGGAATCGACAAGGTTTCGCAAAATGTTGAGCTTCGCGCCGCAGTCGATGGCGACGACTTTGAAACGCGTATCATCGCGCGACACCTCACCCTGAATTGGCGTCCATCCGCCGAGGTCTTCATTCCATTGGATGACCTGTGATCGGCTGACCGTCTCGGCAAGGTTGATGCCGACCAGACCGGCGGCGGCACGGGCCTGTTCGACCAATTCTTCATCTGATTTGCCTTCGGTCGACAGCACGCCCTTCATCGCCCCGTCGATGCGCAACTTGCGGGTCAGGGCGCGGGTGTCGATGCCGGTGATGCCGGTGACGTTGTTTTGCGCGAGCCAGTTTTCGAGCGTGCTATCCGCACGGAAATTGCTCATGCGGTTGGCCAGTTCACGAACGACAAAGCCGCGGACGTGAATGCCTTCGGACTCGAGATCGCCCTGATTAACGCCGTAATTGCCGATCAACGGACAGGTCATGGTGACAATCTGGCCGGCGTAGGACGGGTCGGTGAGCACTTCCTGATAGCCCGTCAGCGAGGTGTTGAAGCAGACTTCTCCGTCGATGGATCGCGGAGAAAGGTCACCGAAGGCGTGGCCATCGAAGACACTGCCGTCTTCAAGCGCAAGTTTGGTGGGAGGCAGGGTGGGCATGGGCCGGGCATTATAGGGATTGTGCGGGGAGGGAATCGGCCGCAGATGAACACAGATAAACCCAGATATTGGAAGAAGATTGAGGCAGGCAGGAGATTGGATTTGGCGATTGATGGCGGCGAGTCGAAAAGCGCCCGCCGCAAATCCCCAATAACCAAATCACAAAATCTCACTTCCCCGCCCCTCCTTAAAAAACCTGTGTTCATCCGCGTTCATGTGTGGCTCATTATCCTCCTGACAAAGCAAGCGCAAAATGAAACCCGACGAACAGAGCGTTGGCCGGGTTTCGAGCGCGTCGAAGACTGCGATAATTCTTGATGTTGGCGTCGGGAAGGATGGTAGGCGTCGAATTCGTAGAAGTCTTCGCCAATCCGTCCTGAACTGTCCTATTCCGCCGACGTCCTCTTTCTTTCATGACGAACGTGTCACTTCACTGTCCTATTGCGACATACGCACCAGGTGGTTACAGGTTTCAGTAAAAATAGGTAAGCTCGCCACGTTACATTGGCTCAAAATGGGACCCGACCCTAAGATGGCGGACTGGATTCCAACCCGCCTCCCTCCCTCGGACAATCATCATGGCAGTGACGAAAGATCATATCCTGGAAGCACTTAGAACCGTCAACGACCCGGAACTGCACCGGGATATCGTCACGTTGAACATGGTCAAAAACGTGGCGGTCTGCGACGGCGTGGCGGATATTAAGATTGAGTTAACGACCCCCGCCTGCCCGCTCAAAGACGTCATTCAAAAAGATGTCGAAACCGCAGTCATGAAACTCGAAGGCATGCAAAAAGTGCAAGTCGAGTTTTCCGCCAACGTCGCGGCCCAAAAATCGCCGCAGGAACGGGCCGCTGAGAACAATCCCCTGCCGAACGTGAAGAACATCATCGCCGTCGGCGCCGGCAAAGGCGGCGTGGGTAAATCCACCGTCGCGGTCAACCTCGCCGTCGGCCTTGCCCGCGAAGGCGCGACCGTCGGCCTGATGGACGGTGACATCTACGGCCCCTCCCTGCCGACCATGCTCGGCCTTCACAATAAGGAGCCCCACGTCGTCGACAATATGCTCCAACCGTTCGAAGTGCACGGCGTCAAAACCATGACCATCGGCGTCATGGTCCAAAGCGAACAACCGCTCATCTGGCGCGGCCCGATGATGCAGGGCGCGGTCAAGCAACTTATTCAGCAAACCAACTGGGGGGCACTCGACTACCTGATCATCGACCTCCCGCCAGGCACGGGGGACGTCCCGCTGTCGCTGGCGCAGATGCTGCCGTTGACCGGCGCGGTGGTGGTGTGCACACCGCAACGGGTCGCTCAGGACGACGCCCGCCGCGCGGTGCGCATGTTCGAGCAACTGAAAATCGACGTGCTCGGCTGCGTCGAAAACATGAGCTACTTCGTCGGCGATGACGGCAAAGAGTACGACCTGTTCGGCAAAGGCGGCGCGGCCATCATGGCCGAGGACATGGGCATTCCCCTGCTGGGCACAATCCCGATCAACACCGCTCTCCGCCAAAACGGCGACACCGGCAACCCCACCGCCAACTTCGAGACTGACGACTCCCTCGGCGACGAACTGATGAACTTCGTCCGCAACCTGGCGGGACAAGTAAGCGTCAAAGCGCTGGGCGGCGCGGCGCAACCGACGTTGTCGATCAGTTGATCCACACAAATAGACCCACCATCTTGGTGGGTACAAATCTGAGTATGCAAACGCCCTATTCTCTTCGCCTGCGGCGAATTCCCGCCAGGATGGCGGGTCTATTTGGAGATTGGATCGCCGGGATCAATATCCACACCCCGCCCACGCAAATACGCCGCCATCCCGCGCATCAGTTCGCCATCCCGCTTCGCATCAAACCTCGGCCCCGCATCCCAGTCATAAAACCACACCGGCTTCGTACGCAGCGATTCAGCTTCATCGTCATACCGCGGAAACACGTGTGCATGCAGGGCCGGCTCCAGGTTGCCGAGCATTTCGTAGTTCATTCGCACGGCATCGGTCAGTTCGAGCAAGGCATCGCCGACGAGTGTCATTTCATGAAGAAACGTTTTGCGTAGGGCCTCGCTCATCGCGTTCATGTGCGGCACGACCGGATCCGGCAACAGCAATGAATAGCCTCGCAAAAACTGCGATGCACCCAAGACAACCCAGCCTGACGTGACGCGGCAAACCACGCGCGGGTTTTCACCGGCGCGGGCGTCGCGAACGAATTGGTGGATGGCGGTGGGCATGACCTGTTCCCTTTCGCGTCAACGCATTGTAGTGACCTAACCCCTGCGGTTACGATGCACGTTTCACTCAAGGAATCTCCCATGAACCGATTCGCCGCGCTTGTTTTCTCACTGTTGATCGCCTCCACTGCACTCGCCGACAAACCCACGGTGTTAAAACTCTGGCCCGGCACACCACCTGGTGATGAAAACGTCAAACTCGGTGAAGAGAAAGATTTCACCAAGCCGACCGACCGCCTCATTGCCGGTCGGCGGATCATCAAACTCGGCAATGTCACTTCACCCGAAATCCACATCTACAAACCCGCGAAAGAAAAAGATACCGGCACATCCGTCGTCATCTGTCCCGGCGGTGGACATCACATCCTCGCGTGGGATCTCGAAGGCACGGAGGTCGCCGAGTGGCTCAATACCATCGGCGTCACCGGCATCGTGCTCAAATACCGCGTGCCTTCACGCACCCGCAAAACCAACAAGTGGCAGGCAGCGGTGCAAGACGCGCAACGCGCGATGAGCATTACCCGACACAACGCGAATAAGTGGAACCTCAACCCCAACCGCATCGGCATCCTCGGCTTCAGCGCAGGCGGCGAAACTGCAGGCCTTACCGCCGTCTTTACTGATCGCACGTACCAACCGGTCGATGACGCGGACAAAGCCTCGATGCTGCCCAACTTCGCCGTGCTGGTTTATCCCGCGTACATGGCCGACGCGAAAACCGGGAAGTTGCAGGAGCACGTCCGCATCACCGCCAACACCCCGCCGATGTTCCTTGCCCACGCGTACGACGACCGCGTCACACCGCTGACGAGTCTGC
Organism: Phycisphaeraceae bacterium; assembly: GCA_028281215.1. Lineage (GTDB taxonomy): Bacteria > Planctomycetota > Phycisphaerae > Phycisphaerales > Phycisphaeraceae > JANQKH01. The sequence continues at coordinate 6,864 of JANQKH010000901.1, forward strand.
TGCTGGCCGTCGAGTTGAAGAAGAACAACGTGCCTGCGGAGTTGCACATGTACGCCACCGGCGGCCACGGCTTCGGCATGCGACCGACCGACGAACCCTGCACCCATTGGCCCAAGGCATGTGCGAAGTGGATGGGGAAGATGGGGTGGTTGGAAAAAGGGAAGTGATCATCGCGCAATCGCCGTGAGTCCACGTATGAAAAAACTCTACAAGAACGACGAACGAAGTGGCAAACTTCTCTACCACGAAGCTTGGGTATCCTCTGATGGCGATGTGGTCGAACACCTAGGCGAGGTCGGCACCAAAGGGCGGACACGTTATCACGACAAACTTCGAGGCGAGCAGGACGACGTCGCGATCGATCGCATTCTGGCACGTGCCATTGAACGAGGCTACCACGAAATAGCCGAGGAGGACCACGCGACCCTGATCATCGAGTACGAACTTGCAACATGGGGTGACAGCGAAGACCTAACCAAACGCCACGTGCTCGAAAACCGCATGAAGGAAACGCTCGGCTGGACGGGGCTGGGAGACTGCGATGGCGGCAGCATCGGGTCGGGCACAATGGAAGTGTGTTGCTATGTAGTCGATTTCGACATCGCGCGCCGCGTCATTGGGCATGATCTTAAAGACACCCAATTCGCCGACTTTTCTCGAATCTACGATGAAGCCTCAGAAGATTAACTGGCTGCTGCTACCTCAATATAAATTCCCACCACGCGGCGGGGGCAGCAGCATGATGCCGATGATGTTCGAGAAGATCGGCCCCAGAATTGTTGCGCCGATCAACACCCATGCGATGGGCGGCACGTCGCCGGGCAGGTGTTGTTGGATCGCCAGCGCAAAGAGAAACACAAAACTGCAAATGCCCAGCACAAGGATAAGCATGTTGGCGATGATCACGATCGGCCGGAGGATTGGATTCGCGTCGTGCAACATCC
>JANQKH010000031.1 GCA_028281215.1 Phycisphaeraceae bacterium
ATCGTTGGTGAAGCTTTCTCCGCAGGCGACACGCCCTTCAACAGTGCCGGGCAGGACACGAAGAAAAGGATCGCAACAAATCGCGTTATGAAATTCAATTCCATCGCTGAATTGTAATCGCAAGGGAAAAGCACAAGTCTGAATCCAACGTGTCCATCACTACCGCGAGATCATGATGTCCTGCTCGATCGGCGTGGCGGGGCGCACGATCGGGGCGATGCCGCGCCCGAACTGATACGCGACCACCCTGACTTTCACTGGAAAACGCGAACGGCTGGGCAGCTCGGTAATCACGAGTCGGTTTTCGACAATCTTCGCCGGGCCGAAGCCGATGTGGTATTCCACGGGCAGGCCCGCATCGCTGGCGGCTTTGAGTTGGACCGGCCTGCTATCCGCCTTCAAGTCGCCGATGGGTGGAAAGGTGATGGTTTGCGTTTTGCCGGCATCGAGCCCTTCCGTCGCTTTGCCGATCATGCCGACACGTTCGGTGAAGCGAAACGTTTCATCGCCCTCGCTATACGCCATGAACGTGATGCGAGCACTTTCCGTGGCCGGGGCAAGCTCGTTGAACTGGAAACGAAACCGGTGATCGCCCGCCGCGACAATGGGGCCGCCGGCGCGCTTGATCTTGATCGGCGCGTCGCTGTGGCCGACGGACTTGCCGGCATCGCCCCACTTCGAACCCCGGCCGCCGTACTGCTTCGGGTACGTCGCCGCGTATTGAGGGTGAACCTGGAACGTTTGTCCGTCGCCAACCCATTTGATCTCGGTGAAAAAGAATCGCGCCCCGGCGCTGACGCGGTGAGGGTCCTTCCACGCGATGAACTGGTCGTTGCGTTCGATGCCGGCGTGATACGCGGCGGTCGCATCGGCAATCTCTTCATCGAAATGCCACGCGGCCTTGGCCTTGTCACCCGTGTAGGCGTCGTACTTTGCGGGCTTGTGTTTGCCGGCAGGTTTGATGCTCAGGTCGGTGAGCCAACCGGTTGAGGGATCGATCGTGTGCAGTTTGGGCGATTGCTTGGCGTCAATCGGCCAGGCCTTGGGGATGCGCGCTGCGGCCGCCTTGGGAATAAACAACGCGAGATACCGCGCGTTGCGGTCGGACCACGCAAAGTGACCGGCGCCGGGTTCGACGAGGATGCTGCCGAGGCGATCGGCTCCGAGGGCGCGATAGTTGGCGAGTTTGTCGCGGTCCTTCTCCCAGTTCTCGATACCGTCAGCGTTTCGGCCGATCTTTCCAAACTCATCGAACTGCCCGATCATCATCAATGTGGGCACGCCGGCGGGGACGGGTTCGTCATCGATGGGGCTGCCGCCGCGGTATTGCACGAGACCGAAACAGCGATCGCTCATGGCAGTGGCGATCCTGCGCGCCTGCGGCCCACCGGCGGAATGGCCGACGAACATCAGCGGCGCGACCGACAATTCGCGGTAACCGGACACCTTTGCCAGATCGTCCAGCACTTTCTGAATGTCCACCGCGCCCAAGCCACATTTCAGAAAAACAATGGCCAACTGCTGTTCGGCGCATGCCGCGCGGATGCGAGCGTCCTGCGCGAGCTCGCGCTCCATGAGTGTCATGCCCGCCATGACCACGCCGCGAATCTGTTTGGCTTCAGGCGGGATCCAAAGGTACGCGTTGCGTGGCCCCTTGCGCGTCTCGGCGGGAACCGTGAATTGAAACACCGCCGCCGATGCGACCGACCCGGTCATGATCAACAGGATGAAAGCACAAAGTGTGGATCGCATACGGCGTCACTCCTTTCGTTCTTCGCCACGTGGCGTGTTTACCACGTCGTGATACGCAACTTATTATTCAGGCGAAATCCATGTTTCGTGGTGGTCGTCATACACCTAACTCGACATCGCCTTGCGCAGCTTGGGGAGGAAGCGCGGGATTGCCTTGAGTGGGTCTTCTTTTTCCTCGTACTCAAACACGAGGTAACCGCGATAATTCGCCTTGCGAAGTACACGGACGAGACGATCGAAATCAGCGGGAACGTCCTCGCCGTTGACGCGCGTCATCACTTTCACTTGCGCGGTCACGGCGTAAGGGGCGATGCGTGCAAGTTGGGCATAGGGATCGGGCGTCGGCGCAAGGTTGGCCGAATCCCAGATCACGCCAAACCAATCGCTGTCCACTTGCTTGACGACGTGCAGCAGGTAGTCAATGTTCTTGACGAAGTCGTGGTTTTCCATGCCGAGGATGACACCGCGTTTCTCGGCATAGGCAAGCGCAGGCTCCAGGTTGGCGACGATGTGCTTGAGAATCTGCTCATCGCTCGTGTTATTCGGCGGTTTCTTGCCGGCGAAGATGCGAACAACGGTGGCGCCCATATCGGCGAAGTGATCAACCCATTGTTTGAAGTATTCCATCTGTCGCCTGGTTTCATCGCTCTTGGGTGGATGCGTGAAGTCATTGCTCATCGCGCCGCCGGTGATGTCCAACCCGAGCAGATGCGCGCGGCGTTTGACCTGATTGATAAAAGCACGCTCGACCGGTGTCTCGAAAAAATACGAAGTAAGCTCCGCGCCGTCGAGCCCGAGTTTGGCGCAATAGTCGAGGAAGCCGAGCATGTCCATGTCACCCTTGCCCGGCTTGCCCCACCACCACTTCATGTGAGGTTTGAACGAATAGGACGTCATGCTCAGGCCGGTGAAGTGCGGGGCCGCGCGGCGGAACGGTTCAATGGCCGCTAGTCGGGACGTCATGAACAACGCGGACGCCAGCGCCGTTCCCGCCAGCAGTTGTCGTCGATTCAGTTGTGGTCGATTCAGTTGTGGTCGATTCAGTTGTTTTGGCATGTGCATTCCCCTGAAAGCATCGTTGTGCTTTCCATTCGCACATCAGTCATTGGTGGATACCGACGTTTGGTTTACATGGAATGCAATGAAAACTGCAAAACAAGTTGCTTATGCCTGGTTCGGGAAATCTCGAACGTCATCGAAACAACTGAGGGCAATCCAATCTGGTAGATCATTACAGCACGCTCCACCATTTCCCGAGCAGGTCGGCGGTTAGTCATGGTGATATTGTCACGCTGGAAAATAAATCGCCAGCCTTGTCATAACGCTATCCTTGGGCCTGTTTCGGGCAATCTAAAGGCATGGCGGTTACTGTTCATGTTGAATCGAAGGTTGCCTGCTGCACGCTTAGGCCGTTTATGTCACTGTGGGTGTTGGTGCTGCTATCGCTCGCGCCGCACGCTGCTACGGCGAATGACGCGGCGGCGGCCAGCCAGCCCTTGGAATATAAAACCCACATCGCGCCGCTCCTCGCCAAGCACTGCGCCGATTGCCACGACGCCAAAAAAGCGGATGCCGAGTACCGCGTGGATACCTACCAGGCCCTGCTCAAAGGCGGCGAGTCTTTGGAGCCGGCCGTGGTTGTGGGCAAGCCGGACGAGAGCCCGTTGATCCAGTACCTGACCGGCAAACGCACGCCGCGAATGCCGCGCAAACGCAAGGCTCTGGCTGATGCGGAAATCGAGTTGATCCGCGACTGGATCAAACAGGGCGCGAAGGAAGGCAAACCGGCCGCACCGCGTTTCACCGATGAACAGATTGAGTTCTTCGAGATCAGCATTCGGCCGCTGCTCGCACAACATTGCTTTGAATGCCACGGCGATGACAAGGCGCGCGGACAATTATCGATGAACGCGCGGCCGGAACTGCTTGAAGGCGGCGCCACCGGCCCTGCGATCGTGCCCGGCAAGTCGGCGGACAGTTTGCTTATCAAAGCCGTTCGCCACTCGACCGACCTGCGCATGCCGAAGGGACGCGCCAAGTTGCAGGACAAAGAGATCGCGCTGCTCGAAAAGTGGATCGCCATGGGCGCGCCGTGGCTGGCTGTGGATGACAAAGATGCCCCGAAGATTCGCAAGCGGTTCACGATCTACGAGTCCGACCGTGCGCACTGGGCGTTTCAACCTGTCCAGCGCCCAAGTCTGCCTTCGACGCAAAAGCCGGAACACAAGACATGGGCGAACGATGACCTCGACCAGTTCATCCTCGCCCGTCTTGAGTCGAACAACCTGAGCCCCGCACCACGCGCATCGCGGCGAACACTGATGCGCCGGCTTTCATTCGCCCTTACCGGCTTGCCGCCTTCACCCAAAGACTTCGAAACGCATCTGAATTCAGACGATGACCCGACACTCTCGCGCTACGTGGATGAACTGATCGCATCCGAGTCGTTCGGCGAACACTGGGGCCGGCACTGGCTGGACCATGTCCGCTTTCGCCCGTTCCCGAAACGAAGCGAATCGAACGATCCCTATCGCCAGTGGGTGATCGATGCGTTCAACAACGACATGCCGTTCGACCAGTTCCTCAAGATGCAGATCGCCGGCGATCTTCTTCCGCCGTCCAAATCGGACGAGGTGCATCTGGACGGCATGATCGCCGTGCGCCCGTGGTCTTTGAAAAACCGCCACCATCAGCAGATCGACCTGCTCGGCCGCACCTTCATGGGCTTGAGCCTGATCTGCGCGCGCTGCCACGATCACAAACTCGAACCGGTGAGCCGGGACGATTACTACGCGCTGCTCGGCATCTTCGAAAGCAGCCAGGTGATCGACGCGCCTTACATCCGCGAGAAGGATCGTTTCGAGGATTATATGGCGGGTTTCAAGCGGATGACCGCCAACGAAGCGCGGATGAAGAAGGAACTCAAAGAGTTTTCCCGCGTGGCGAGACTGGTCGACCTGCAAAATCGCATCGAGGCCGAGCGGCAAAAGCTTGGCGATCCGAAGCAATCGAAAGAGAAAATCCAGGCCAACATCGACAAACTGTTGAAAGACGAAGAGAAGACGCTCGCGGACATCAAGAAGCGAAAAATCGATCTCGATGCGCCGCAGGCGAAGGAATACATGGCGCTTCGCGCGGAGAACAATGCATTTAATGAGAAGTGGAAGGGGCAGTTTCTCTTTGATGCGTTCATCGATCAGGAACGGTCAAAGATTGCCGACGCTTCGCCGCCGGCGATGGGCACGGAAGCGAAGGTCGGCGACGACACGCCGCCCGAGCCGCCGGTCGCGCGCCGCTTTCCCGTCATGCTGGCGGGCGCCAACCAGACGCCGCTCGGCAAACAAACCCAACAAAGCGGCCGACTTGAGTTGGCCAAGTGGCTTGCGAACGCCGACCATCCCATCACCGCGCGGCTGATGGTCAATCGCATCTGGTACTACATGCTCGGCGAGGGGCTGACGCCGTCACTTTCCAACTTCGGCCGCAGCGGTCGGCCGCCGACCCATCCGCAACTGCTGGACTACCTCAGCGATGAGTTCGTCAAGAACAACTGGTCGATGAAGCAATTGATTCGGCGCATTGCCCTGTCATCGACCTTTCAACAGACGTCGCAGTTGGCCATCTCGCGCGACGAACGTGACCAACGTTTGCAGCTATTCGGCATCGCCCGCAGCAAGCGACTGGAGGTTGAGTCCATCTGGCGAACGATCCAACTATTGGAGTATGGCTGGGAAGGCGACGACCGCCGCGAACCGCCGATCGATTTCACGCGCGAGATGCGGCTGCTTTTCGACGGACCGGATGTAAGCCTGATCGTGCCGCGCCGCACCGCGTCCGTCTCGCCGTTGCAGGCGTTGTTCCTGATGAACAACGACTACGTGAAGCAGAGCACCGAGCGTTTTGCCCAGCGGTTGCTGACACTCAAAAGCGATCGAGATCGTATCCAACGCGCGTTCGTGCTGCTGTTCGGCCGCGAGGCGACTTCGGATGAAATCAATACCGGCGAAACATTCGTGGCGAACTGGCAAGTCGCGCTGTCGGAAGACGCCAACAAACGCCGAAAGCCGGATGCCCCGTCACCAGAGGCCGTCGCCCGCTGGCAGGCGTATTTGCAGGTGCTTCTGTTGTCGAATGAATTCATGTTTGTCGATTAGAATGTAGGACGGCTTGAAGCCGTGGGAATGAACCATGAGTGAGCCTCGTCAAGACGATCCGTTGATCTCTCGCCGCAGCGTGCTCGGCCGCACCGCCAACGGCCTCGGCGCCATGGCGCTGACGGCGATGATGCAAAGTGAGCTGCGCGGCGAAAGCGCCGTGCCCGCCAAAGGCATCGACGCCCGGCCCGGCCATCACCCGGCGAAAGCCAAGCGCGTCATCTTCCTCTGGATGAGCGGCGGACCGTCGCAGATTGACACGTTCGACCCCAAACCCGCGATCAACAAGTTGGCGAAGGAAAAACAGAACGTCACCGAGGCGCCGTTCAAATTCAAACAGTATGGCGACAGCGGCATGTGGGTCAGCGAGCTGTTGCCGCACATCGCGAAGCAGGCGGACGACCTCTGCGTCGTTCGTTCCATGAAGGGCGAGACCAACACGCACGAGCACGCGCAGACGTTTGTCATGACCGGCGTGCCGCAAAACAACTCGCCCGTGCCCACCATGGGCCATTGGCTCGTCTACGGCCTTGGATGTGAAAGCAAGAATCTGCCCGCGTTCGTGTCGATCGGACAGAAGACCAACCCGGACGTCACGGAGAGTTTCTTTCTTCCCGCGTGGACGCAGGGCGTCGTGCTCGGCGGTGAAGAAGGCAAGAAAACCAAGAGCGGCGAACCCGCGCCACTGATCTCCAATCTGAACAACAACTGGCTCACCCGGCAGCAACAACGTCAACAACTCGACTTGCTCAAGCAATTAAACCAGGCGCATGCGCAAGGGCGCACGGCGGACGATCGGCTCAATACGCGCATCGAGAGCTTTGAACGCGCGTTCCGCATGCAGATGCAAGTGCCGGACGCGTTCGACATTTCACAGGAAAGC
>JANQKH010000059.1 GCA_028281215.1 Phycisphaeraceae bacterium
AGATGTTCGGCAACCTGACCACGGAAACCGAAGTTGACGGTTCGGCTGGCGACAGCTCCGGCAACGAATTCGGCCCGTACCTCCAGCAGGCGCCGTTGAATCCGTTCACGCAGGGTTCCACCGTCGCGGCTGACAACAGCGGTGACTGGGAATACACCGCGGCTACCGGCGCCATTCGCGCTGTGCTGCCCGCAGCGAAGATCGCTGAACTGAACCTGTCAGCGACCGACGCCGTTGCCGCTCCGTAATACTTGCAACGCTTCATGAACCAGGAAACCCCGGCCTCACCGCCGGGGTTTTCTTTTGATTCCGGTTATGACGACTGTGACGTCCGATTCCATGGTTATCACACGAGGGGCCGGGTGGAACTTGTGTGAACAGCCATTCCTGCCGATGCAATACCTAACCGTCCGTCTGACTCGGACTTTGGGAGTGATGCCATGAAAACGTTTCGCTACATGAACGCCGTATTGACGGTAATTGCCGTGCTTCTGACGCTGAATCTTTGGACCATGTGGACGGCGGATGCCGTGCCAGCGCGATCCAACCTGGACTTCGCCGCGCCTGCCCAGGCTCAGGGGCTTCCCAACGCTGCGGCTCAGCGACAGGAAATGATCAGCGCCCTCAAGCAGCAAACGCAGGCCATTACCGAGATGTCAAAGACCCTCAAGTCGGGGCAGGTGCGCGTGCGCATCGAAGGCGGCAAGTGAGCCAAAGAATCGCGGCCGCGAGCCGTGTGTGTTGATTACCCACAGTGGAGGCGAAGGAGCCCGGCCATGACCTTGCGTCGTGCAAAAGCTTATACGCTCGTCGAAGTGTTGATCGTCGTGACCATCATGGCAATCGCCGCCGCTGTTGTCGTGCCTCAAATGATTCAAAGTGGAACGCTGAGCGTTCAGGCCGCCGGTCGAATGGTCATCGCTGACATTCTGATCGCACAAAACGAAGCCGTGGCTCAACAAGCAAACCGGCGCGTGGTGTTTGACGTCGACAACAACCGCTATCACCTGGCGTTGCCGGATGGCTCGGTGCTGAGCAAGGCATGGATCAACGGCGATACGGGTTCAGGCAATTACATTGTGGACTTCGGGAATGACCAGCGGTTTGCCGGTGTGCGCTTGACCAATGTGGACTTTGCGGGAGGCAATGTGCTGGAATTCGATGCCCTGGGCGCGCCGAGCAACGGCGGGTCTGTCGACGTCGAGTTCGAACAGCATCAGTATCGGATCACCGTGACGCCCGTTACCGGACGCGTCACGATTGCACCGGTTGAAGGAGGGTAACGTGCCAGGGTCATGGAAATCGAAGAAAGAGGTGATCGGGCTGGACTTCGGGACAGCCGGATTCAAAATCATTCAGGGCGGATGGAACGGTGAAGTCTGGACTGCGCGGAACGCTGCGTTTGCGTCAGTGCCCGCCGCCTTGCCGAAGGACAAGGATGAGCGAATCAAGTTGCTCAAAGAGCGGCTCGCCGGCGCTTTGGGTAACGGTTCATTCACCGGTCGCGAAGTGGTATCTTCATTGTCGGCGTCGGTTTGGCAATGCAAAAGCCTTCGCTTGCCCCCGATGCCGACCAACGAACTTCAGACGGCGGTCGAGTGGGAAGCTGCCGACCGTTTGAATCTCGGGTCTGATCACTACGTTCAGTTTTACGATGCAGGTGAAGTTCAACAGGGTGAGGATGTCAAACGCGAAGTCATCGTGTTGACGACGTCGCATGAAGCCGTTGATGAGCACGTCCAGGTTCTTGCCGGTTGTGGTTTGACGCCGACCGCCATTGACGTGGCGCCCAGTGCGTTGGCATTTGCCGTTGCCCATCAAGACAACGATGCCGCCGCCGACCAGGCGACGCAGTTCACGCTCGATATCGGCGCGCAATCCAGCAGCGTTGTGATCAGTCGACGGGGACGCGTGCTGTTTTTCAAGTCAATTGCGATTGGGGTTCACCAGTTTGATCAAGCAATCGCGGACGCGTTGAAAATCCCGCTGGAGGAAGCAAGCCAGTTGCGCACGCAAAGCGGGACGGCCATGGATGCAACTTCCGGCGACACGACCGGCCAGGCCGTCCAGGATGCGATGCGACCAGTGATCAGTGAGCTGGCGCGAGAAACCGCATTGTGTATGCGCTATTACAGCGTCACGTTCCGCGGCTATCGTCCGGATGCCCTCGTGCTCACTGGCGGTGGGGCGCATTCCTTCGCCATTCATGAACGAATGGCACAGGACGTTGGTATGGAGGTGGTTCCGTTCGACAAGCTGACACAGTTTGATTTCAGTTCCATTGACGGTCGGGCAAGCACGCTTGCTTCGTCATGTTGGACCGTCGCCGCAGGCTTGGCGTTGCGTCCCACTGTCCAGCAGACAAAGCGAGGTGCGGCATGAGTGAAATCAATTTCCTTCCCGAAAAGTACATCAAGAAACGTCGATCCCGTCAGCGTCTTGTGTTCGAGTGCCTCCTGATCGTCTGCGTGGCGGCGGGGATTGTCTACGGCTATCAGTTTCTCCAGCGACAGGTTAACACTTTAGAGAAACAGGCCGAGCAGTTGGTAACCGACGGCACGATCGCCAAGGCCAAAGCGGATGAAGCCGCGCGATTGCGCAAAGAATTCAAGGAATATGCCTCGTCCTTGCGCGTGCAGCAGGAAGTGGGCTTGCCGATCACCCATTCGAAGATTCTCGCCACGATTGCATCCCTGCAGCCGGACAGCGTTGGGCTGACCGAACTGATTCTGGAATGCGATCAGCCGACCCCGGCGCCGCCTGAGGATCCCAACGCGAAGGCAAAGCCCAAGCGCAAAAAGAAGAAAACCGTTGAACCCGTTCGTGAACTGCGCATTCAGATGGTCGGTCTGGCGCCGAATGACGATCGCATCACCGACTTCTTCGGTCGGCTTGACAACCATCGTTTGTTCCGCGGCGTCAAACTTGAATTCAGTCGGCAGGTCAAAGTCGACAACCTGGCAGCCATGCGATTCCGCATCACCTGCAATGTGTCGTTGGATCGCGTTTATCGATCGAAAGAAGCTCAGAAGGAGTTGGCCCATGCAGATTGACAAAGATCAAAAAGCGACGTTCGCCATCATTGTCATGTTGCTCGCCGGCTTCGGATTCGGCGTCTACTTACCCAATCGCATTGAGCAGGGACAACTCAAGGATCGTATCGCCGTCGGTCAACAGCAGTTGCAGGTCAACCAGAAAAACGCCAAGGGTTTGGACGATCTGCGCGTCGCCGTCGAGGACATGCGCCACACTTTGGAAACCGCCAGCAAGCTGATTCCGAAATCGAATGAGCTGGCCACCTTTCTCCGATCCGTGGATTCCGAATTGGATCACCAGAACATGATCGAAGCGGAAAAACTCACGGAGCGAATCATCAACGGCCGTGATTACAACGTGATACCTCTCACATTGCGATTCCGGGGCGGCTACGACGGTGTGTTCCAGTTCGTCCACAATTTGGAAAACGAGGAACGATTGATCCGTATCAATCGCCTGGAAGTCAAGGGCAAACCCAGCAAACCTGAAGAACCCGTGGACGTTCGAGTGGAACTGACGACGTTCTCAGCGCCAGCGGAGGCCAACCGGTCATGAAAAAGTCTCAGAAAATCTGGAAAGAGATCACGGCCGATAAGAAACGGTTTGGCATGCTTGTGGCGTGTGTGGCCATTGGTTTGCTGATGTGGGGGCGGTTGCTTCTGAAGAAAGTACCCAAGACGGCGGTCGCCGATCCGAACAATAAAGCCGTGACCGTCACCGACGCCGACTTGGGCGAAGCCATTCGGCCTCGCAAGGTCGTCTATGTCGATCTACCCACGGACAGTGAGCGAAATCTGTTCGTTCTGGACGATTCAGGCTACGAACGATTGAAAGTTGACGTTGAACCGGTCGTTGTACCAAACCCAACGCCACAAGTGACCGACGATGACATACGGAAAGAGCTACAGGCCGAATTATCGTCACTGAAGCTACAGACCACCCTGATGAGCCAGCAACCGCGGGCCATGATCAACGGGAAGTTATTCGGTCTCGGTGGAAAGCCGATGACTGGGTTTGAGATCACGAAAATCACGCAGCACGGCGTAGTGCTGAAGCATGGAAAGTTTGTGTTCGAATTGAAGATGTATCAGAAGGACTGATTCACGGTCGGAAGGCCAGAGTAAGGAGCCATCAGATGTACACGACCAAGGCGCGTCTCATGTCGATCGTTTTTTTTTGCCTGGCAGGGTGGGTTTGCACCGGTCAGGCGCTTGGGCAAAACGGGGATAACCCGGTAAGCCCGCAGGCCTCTGAGGAGGCGGCCGCTCCCAAGAAAGACCTGTTCAAGCAGGAAATCGAGAAGGAGCAGGGCGATGCGAACACCCCCGCCACTCCCGTTGCCAACGAACCGGCAAATACCGAGCCCAACACCGCCAACACTGACGGCAACACGGCGGCCGAGCCGGTTGACGAAATCGCGGACGAAGCAGTCAAGGTCGGCGACTTCGGCGAAATCGATTTGCATGTCAAAGAACTCGACATTGCCACCGTGCTGCAACTGCTCAGCATTCAGTCGAAACGAAACATCATTGCCACGCGTGAAGTTGCCGGCACCATTACGGCCGACCTGTACCAGGTCGACTTTTATGATGCGCTGGCCGCAATTCTCGAGCCCAATGGCTTCGGCTACCGCGAAAAAGGCAAGTTCATCTATGTTTACACGCAGCAGCAGTTGATCGAACTTCAGAAGGCGGAAGAAAAGCCGGTCGTTAAGGTTGTCCGACTTGACTACATCAACGCCAAGGACGCGTCCACCTTTGTGACGCCGTTGCTTTCCGCTTCCGGCTCCATCGGCCTCAGCGGTGACGTGCCCACGTCGTTTGCGCCCAGCACCACCGACGGCGGTATGAACTCTTCCGCTCACCAGGACACGCTGGTCATCCGCGACCTGCAAGGCAACGTGGACCAGATCGTCGGCTTGATCGACGAACTGGACGTGCGTCCCAAGCAGGTTCGCATCAAAGCCACCGTGCTCCGTGCCGACATCCTTGAAAAGAACGCGTTCGGTGTTGACCTGACCATCCTTGGTGGTGGCGTGACCTTGG
>JANQKH010000110.1 GCA_028281215.1 Phycisphaeraceae bacterium
TGGCCGTTCCTGCGCGACCGCCGTGTGGATGCGTACAGCGATCTCACCCGGCGATGGGTGGATTGACATGTTGCCGCTGCCGCCGTTCAAATCTATTTCGGGTTCCGCTCGCGAGCAAGGTTTTCGCATGCCCGCCGAATTCGAGCCGGTCGAAGCAGTTTGGCTGGCTGAGCCGCACAAGGCTTCGACCTGGCCCGGTTGTCATGATCGCGCGGCCGAGCAACACGCCCAACTCGTCGAAGCGATTGAGCAATTCGCACGCGTTGAACTGATCGGCCGCGATTATCCCTGGCCGACGAATGATGCGTGGATCCGCGATTACGGCCCTATTTTTGTCACGCGCCAGACCGAGCAAGGCACGGAACTGGCTGCCCATGATTTCACCTTCAACGGTTGGGGCGGCAAATACGATCAACCTGACTACTGGGATGATTACCAGCCCGCGATCGATGATGTGATCCCCGTGCGCATCGCGGCCCATCTCGACGTGCCGCTGTGGCGCCATGATGTTGTGTTGGAAGGCGGTTCCATCGATGTCAACGGCTGCGGAACAGTCATGACCACCGAACAATGTTTGCTTCACCCGAATCGTAATCCCAACCTGTCGCGTTCACAGATTGAAGCGGTTCTGCACGAGGCACTGGGCACGCCACACGTCATCTGGCTGCCCGGCGGCATCGTCGGCGATGACACGGATGGTCACATCGACGACGTCGCCAGGTTCGTTGACGTGTCAACCATCGTGATCGTTCAGCCGGCGGAACATCATGCCGATCACGCGGCCATGATGAGTAATCGTCGTGCGCTTGAGGCGGCACACGATCAGGACGGCCACGCACTGAACATCATTCCACTGCCCGCGCCGGATGTGATCACGTATGACGATCCGATTCAAAAGGAAACCTACCCTGTGCCGGCAAGCTACGTGAACTTCCTGATCGTTAACGACGGTGTCATCGTGCCGACATTTGGACAGCGCAAGGATGACGTAGCGATGCGCATACTGGAACAGGCGATGCCGGGCAAAACGATCATCGCTGTGCGCTGCGAATGGCTGGTCGTCGGCTTGGGTGCGGTGCACTGTCTGACGATGCAGCAACCAGCGGTGTCTGACTTTGGAGGACTCATGCAGCGGCGCAAACGCGCGAAGTGATTGAAGAATGGCGTAAAGCTCACCGGCATATACTCATCCTCCGAACCTTCGCGTGACCCCACTCTTTACCAGTCGGCAAGCGGTAATCCCGTCTCCGCCTCAATCTCCAGCAACCTGTTGTATTTCGCGAGTCTTTCACTTTGCGTGATCGAACCGATCTTGATCTGGTTGCCTGCCCATCCGACAGCCAGGTCCGCCAGCCAGTTGTCTTCGGTTTCGCCGCTGCGGGCGCTGACCGTCACCTGCCAGTCGGCCTGTCTTGCAAGGCTAAGCGACTGCCCGGCTTCGGTGAGCGTGCCGATCTGGTTGACTTTCAGCAGCAACGCGTTGGCGGCGCGGTGGTCAATTGCGCGCTGGATGCGCTGCGGGTTGGTGCAGAGTAGATCATCGCCTATCGTCAGGATAGGTGGGGCTGTACGCGCACCATCGAGCGCATCGCAGAGTGTCGGCCAGGCGTCCCAATCGTTCTCTGCGAGTCCGTCTTCCACACTCACGATCGGCCAACGCGTCACCCAAGCCTTGATGGTGTCAACCATCTCGTCGCTTGTAATGCTGCGTTCGCCGAGGTGGTATTGTTGGTTGTCGAAAAAATGGCTCGACGCCACATCGATCGCCAACGCCACATCAGCACCCGGCTCAAAGCCCGCATGTTCAATCGCACCCACGGCGTCATCGAACATCGATTCGATCGATTCAAACGGCGGCGCGAGCCCGCCTTCGTCGGCGGTCAATGCCCGCACGTCATACTTTTTTGATGTCAACTCAATCGCGGACTGATACACCGAGTAAACCGTTGCGAGTGATTCATCGACCGTTGTGGCTGACATCGGTACGACCAGTACATCTTGAATCACCACCTGTCCACCAGCGTGTTTGCCGCCACTGAATAGATTGACCGTGGGTCGCGGCAGCGTTCGCAAGGGTTGGCCGATCATGTCGGCGAAGTGCTGGTAAGGCGGTACCTTGCGTTCCACGGCATGCGCGCGGGCGAAAGCGATCGACACGGCAAGCAGGGTGTTGGCGCCGAGGTTGTTCTTGTTCTTTGAGCCGTCGAGTTTCAGCAGAGCGGAGTCCAATGCGTGTTGGTCCACGAAGTGGTGACCTTTCAATCTGTCGGCAATTGTTGCATTGATGTTCGCAACCGCCTTACGGCAACCGAGGCCGCCGTAGCGTGATGCGTCGCCATCACGCAACTCGTGGGCCTCGGCTTCACCGGTCGAAGCACCGGACGGCACAGACGCCGAGGCGGAAGCGCCACCATTCAAAGAGCACGTTGCCTTCACCGTCGGGCGGCCGCGGCTGTCGAGAATCTCAATCGCACGGAGCATTTCAATCTTGGGCATGGCTTTCAATCTGTTCGAGGAAGGCGTCGGTCATCGCATTGACAGTCGTTGGCGGGGAAGGCAACATCGCGAGCACGGCGTCACGCTGTCTGCATCGCTCGGCCCTGCTCAGATATTCAAGCGGCGATCGGCCGGCCACCCGCGCAAGCAAACAGCCGAGCGTGTGCCGCGCCGCCCGCGGCTCAAGTTCGCCCTGCCAACACACATTCAGCGCGTTCATGTACGCGACGAAACATTGCTTGGCCGCATCAGCAAACACCCGTCGTTGGCCGGCCAAGTGATGCGCTTTGCTGAGCAGGTGGGTCAAACTGAACCCGACGTCGAAGGCCGGATCGCCGAAGTGAATCACTTCATGGTCGAGCAACATCAGTTGGTCGTCGTAAATGAGAATGTTCTTTGGGCTGTAGTCGCCGTGCACGACGGTGAGTTGCGTTTGACGGGTTTCATCGATCAACGCATGCAGAAACGGGGCGGCGTCGGGGATCTGCCCGGCCGCGTAGCCGTAGTAGGGTTCCAGCCGGAGTGACTCGAAGTAACTGCGATCTCCGAATGCGATTGCCAGCGACTCACGTTGCAGGTCGGATTGTGATGAGACGCTATGGATTTCGCCGATCAGATTGCCGAACTGTTGGATATCGTCACGTCGGACGTCGCCGCGCAGCAGTCGTGTTTTGAAGTTCTCATGCGGCTGCGGCACCGCCTGCATCGCGAGCAAAAACTGTTTCTTGTCCTGAAAAACCAGCGGCGTGATCGTGCCCCGCGGTGCGACCTGTTGCAGCCACATCAAACCGCTCGCTTCGCGCAGGATGCGTTGGGGATCGCTGAACCAATCCGCGTCCACACGCAGCTTTTCGAGTGCCTGCTTGATGACCCAGTCTTC
>JANQKH010000163.1 GCA_028281215.1 Phycisphaeraceae bacterium
CGTCCATCCCTTGCCTTTGAAATCCCGAAATCCTCTTGAACTGGCGCAGGCCCGGAGGACGGCTTCCTCGTTCTCGGACTGCCCCTCGACAATCAAGTATTCCGCGCGATGGGCATTGTGCTCCATATCCGGCTCAATTCGGTGAGCTTCGGGAAGCGGTTCAAGCACCGGGTAGCCGACCGTCGAGTAGATGACTCGTTGATCCGCAGTGATTAGATTGAAACGAACCGGGTCCGTTTCGTCTTCGATCCGCAGGGTACGAATCACATCCTCGATATTGACCACCACCTTCATCACACCGAGAAATCGGCCTTGCTGATCATTGATCCGGATGCAGATGTTGGTCGAATAGACATCGGCACTTTTATCGTATTCAACATCTTCGATGTACAATCCTAGACGTTTGGCCTCCTGCCACCATGTCTCATCCGCCTGATAAAAATCGCTCGTCTTTTGTGTCTGTGCGACATTGGCGCCGTAGCTGTTGGTCAGGATCACTTCGCTGAAGACGTCGTGGCCACGCGTACGGCGAAAGAACTCCTTTTGTTCCAGGTCGGACCGTAACGCTTGGGACAACGGTCGATCGATCAACTCAGCCATGAACGGCGTAATCACATCACGCTCAGCAGACTGCCACGCCTTGTCACGTTCAGCAATGTAGGCGTCCTTATTGTCAATGGTGTCAAAGTCGTTGAGCGCACGAACGAAATGAGGATTGTTGGGCAACTTGTAGACATAGGCGTGAATCTGCTCGATCCGCGTATAAATCGTCTCATCAATCTTATTCATCAGTTGCCGGGCGCGAATGGCGGACTGTTCACCGATACTCGCCTCCAATGCAGCTTCGCTAACACTGATCTCGTAGAACCCCTCCATGGCGATCATGAGCGCAACGCTCAGAAAAGCAAAGGTTAGCTTCGTACCCATCTTCACGGAAAACCCTTCCTCTATTGGTTTTCTTCCTGCGTCTCACACTCGGGTACAGCCGATGCCCTGTTTCCGATCAAATGAAGTCTGGTTGGTGGTGAACGATAGTGTGTTGAACCGCGACTCTTGTCGCAGATCGAACGCGGTACAGCGCGATTCACGTGATGGATCGATTCAACTCCACCAATCACACCTGGCGTTTGAAGCTAATCGACCGATTATGGGGTGGACATGGTCGGTGAAACATGGTGTGCGTGTAGGGGGATTCCCATACTTGTTTGCGGATGCACCGGCAGGCATCGGCCGAAACGATTATCCAGATATGCCGCATCCGCTATTGGATATCCCTCATGAACCACTCTCAGTTGGAAGTCGATACCCAACGTATCGTCGGATCCATCACTTCAAATTCCCAATCATGAGGCTTACCAATGATCAACCACAACACGATAATCAGCATCGCAGCCGTATCGCTCCTGTGGGGGTCAGCAGCGATGGCGCAACACACCAACTTTGTCCTGTTCGGTCAACCGAATGCGGCGGCGCATGAATCGCCGGCCGAGCATCGGTTCGTTCATCCCGTCACCGCTCCGTTTGAACACGAGGACGCGTTTGTCACGACCGACGTTCGCGCGTGGTACCTCTACCACGACTTCCCCTCATCGGGTTCCCTCGCCGGTGGATCGGGATACGGCCTCGCCGCGCAAATCCGACTCGCCCTGACAGACTCCATCCAACTCGTCGCATACAAGGACGGATATCTGAATCTGGACACCGGCCTGATTGATGCGGACGGCCTTGTCGATGTCGGCGCGGGATTGAAATGGAATTTCTATCAAGATTGGGAGAATCAACTTCACGTTTCCGTCGGCGCCGGTTACGAGTTCAAGTTGGGAAACGGAAAGGTCTTGAACAACGATGATGAACTTAGATTATGGGTGTCAGCTAACAAGGGCTTCGACCGCCTTCATCTGGGACTCAATGCCAATGTGTTTCTCGCGGATGAAAAAACCAACGGATTGGGCAATTCGGATCGATTCAGTTGGCATCTGCATGCGGACTACTATCTCTGCGACTGGTTCAGTCCGGTCATCGAGTTCAACGGATATCACTCCATCAGCGACGAAGGCCAAGTGATTCCCGAAAGCGGGGCCGACCTTCTCAATCTCGGCGGCGGCGATGATCTCGTGACCGTCGGCATCGGCGGCGAAATTCGACCCATGAAAAACGTCGCGATTCGAGCCGCGTATGAAATGCCGGTCACGGACAAATCGAGCCTTTTCGGCTACCGCTGGACGATTTCGCTGGTATGGTCGTTCTGATGGAACACCGGGTGTTCATCAGACTAAAGCACAAATGCAAGGACATAGAAGATCCATCCACTCAAGGCGGTGGCATACATATCAAGCGCCGCCCATCGGGCTAGTTTCCCGTGCCGATGGCTGTATTCATTCGGCTGAGGTGATCGGGCGAAGCGTTTCAGCGCCCCGATGATCACAATCCCCCAAAGAACCGGTGTTGAAATGGCAAACACCAGATGGAAATACAAGGATGGATAGACCAGCGAGTCATAAAACGCCGACTCCACCGCCAGGTGGCGCCAGCCATTGATTCGAATGTCCACCTCGAACAGAACGACAGCAACCAACAACGTGCAACCCAGTGCCATTTGTACTTTTCGATGCAATTGAAAATTCCGTTTCACCTTTACTATGTAGATACTCCACGACAACACAGGGACGACAGCAATCATCGCAATGGCAACGAAGTCAAGCATAAAGGAAGCGCGGCTAAAGGGAAGGAAACCATCGAACATGACGAACTCCTGAACATGAGTATTGTCTGAGCGCAGCGGGTCGAGTCCACTATTCCAGCCACACCCTGTATGACTGACCTTCGGAATCCAAAGAGAAAACCTCGCCTGGAACCAGTCCGTTCAGGCAAGTCGTCTCAACGATCTGATCCAAGTCGATTTGATGCGCCCCTAACAATGAAAGTACGTTCTCCGGAACATGGTCTCGAATCGAAGGAAGTTGCGAAGCAGGCAAGGTCACATTGACCGATTGGACACCGTTCCGCCTAACATCGATTTTGAGATAGCGACTGAGGCACTGGAACGAGTCTGCCTGCCGGGCACCGTCCAATGAAACGCTCGGTGGTTCGAATGCCTTGGCACGGTCGATCATCGAAGGACCGACGGTCGAATGCAGAATGTGCCACCAGGGCTGGGGGGTTCGCAGCGCTTCCAGTTGGCTCACAAGCCCTTGGAAGGCGCGCATCAGCAGCAACAATGACGCCGGTCCGGCGGATCGAAACCACCATCGCAGGTCACCGAGCAACTTGTGAACCCGATCGCCTATACCCCAATACTTTGTGCTAAACGGTTCGTCGGAGAGGAATGGCTCGAACAGGATTCGACAAAGTGCGGGGATGGTATTGGCGATCGATGCGAGTTTCGGCGCGTCAAAGCCCATCGAGACCAAGCAACGAAGCGGGTCTGTTTGGTCGCCGTTTCGACACCCTATGATCAGTTTGAGCAATGCCAAGCGCGCATTGAGGTTGATCGGAATCGTACAGCCGTAATCGAGTAGTACGACTTCCGGGCGCGATCCGGTTTTGCGGACGCACACGTTGCCGACGTGAGGATCGCCATGAACCTCACCGCCGATGAACAGACTGTTGAGCAGGGTCTGGATAAGAATTCGACCGATCACTTCGCGATCAACTCTTGACCACGACTTTGCGTCGGTGATGGGTTGCCCCGTCTCCCAACTTTGCACAAGTACGGTTTTCCGGCAAAGCGATCGGTAGACTTTGGGAATGATCAGGCCGGGAACAACATTCTTCTGTGAAAATTGAATCTGCCTGTCGGCCTCGTTCAGGTAATCCAACTCGCGATCCATATTCGCCTTTAAGGTTGACTTATAGGCACGTAGATCAAAGCCCCAATGCTTGGCAGGGCCAATTCCGGGCAATAAGTTCGCCAAGCGCATTTCCGCTTGAACAGCATCACGGATGTCGGGATATTGCAGTTTGACTGCAACCTTATCGCCATTTAGCAAAGTTGCATGGTGTACCTGGCCTAGCGAAGCGGCTGCCTGGGATTCGTCTATCTGTGAGAAGACATCGGAAGCAGCAGCACCAAGTGCTCGTTCAAGGCCGGGGACCAAGGTATCAAGAGGACGCGGAGGAATTCCATTGGCAAGCAGCGAAAATTCGCTGGCCTCGGACTGACCGATGAACAACTGTCCGAATTTCATCGGAACGCCACGCGCATCGGCCAGCAATTGGACAAGCGCGGTCCGAGCGAGTTCCCGGTCGCGCTCATTTCCCTTGTTCGATTTTCGGGCGGTGTGGGCGATCTTTGCTAATTTGAATGCCCGATTGGTTGTAAGAACCAACTTTTCCAGCAGCATCGTATTTCAGTTCTGACGCCACCCCACATGGCTTCGTCACGCGACGGCTACGCCGCCACCGATCCCTTATCGACCAAATCCAGAACCTTGGACGAGATTTTTTCCAAAGGTAGAACATGATCGACGCCACCCAGTTCGATCGCAACCTTTGGCATTCCAAATACGACGCAGCTTGCTTCATCCTGAGCAATGGTGGTGGCGCCATGCTCCCTCATCATGCGCAATCCGCTCGCCCCGTCGTCACCCATGCCCGTCATGATGATCCCCATCGCATTGCTGCCGGCATAGGT
>JANQKH010000167.1 GCA_028281215.1 Phycisphaeraceae bacterium
AGGCCGTGGGGCTGGAATGGTCGGGCCATGCCCGCTCGACAAACTGATGCGAAAACGTAAGGCGGACGATGCTGAATTCACTTAAGTCAAGACTGACCATCGATCACTGAACGCTTTGGTTACCGCACCACGATCGCCTGCGGCATCAGCATCAACACTGGTTCGTTGCGCAGCAGTGACAAGCCGTTCAACGTGGTTTGCACGGTGGGCCAGGCGTTGGGGCCGAGCGCTTCTTTCATGATGGCGATGACGCCCGCTTGCTCGGCGTTCAAGGTCGGCAGATCCTTCGAGATGCTGAACATTTGCTCGAAGTATTCAGCCATGCCCATCGGTTCGGGCATCATGACCACGTCGTATTCCCCAGGCTTGAGTTTGGCCTTGCTTGCCATATCGGCCAGGGTTTTTTCGACGCCGCCGAGTTTGTCGACCAGGCCGTTGTCTTTGGCTTGCAGGCCGGTGAAAAGCCGGCCTTCGGCGACCTTGTCAATGTCGATCTTCTTACCGCGCCCCTGCTTCACACGTGAGGTGAACGTCTTGTAAAACTGTTCACCCATCTTGACGATTTGTTTGCGCTGCTTGGGTGTAAAGGGTTCCACGCTGTTGAAGATGTCGGCGTTCGGACCGCGCGTACGGCGATGAATCTTGATACCCGCCCATTCGTACAAACCGCCCATGGCGATCTTGCCCGACACCACGCCGATCGAGCCGAGCATCGAATTCGGCGAGGCGTAAATGCGATCGCCGGAACAGGCGATGTAATACCCGCCGCTTGCGGCAAGTGAACCCATGCTGACGTAGACCGGTTTCTTCTTCGCCGCTTCGCGCACGGCCTGCCAGATCACTTCGCTGGCGATGGCGGAACCGCCGGGGGAATCAATCCGGATGACGATGCCTTTGATCTTGTCGTTGTACGCGGCTTTGCGCAGCGTCCGTTGCATGGTCGCGCTACCAACGGTAGTGCCGCCGCCGAACAGCCCGCCGATGGAACTTTCACCACTAGTGATCGGCCCCTTCATGTGAATCAGCGCGATGGTGTCGCGCTTGATGCCGGAGGTGGGCGGCGCCATCAGCGCCTGGAGAATCGCCAGCGGGTTGTCCATCGCCGGGCCGCCCGCCTGCATGCCCATGCGCTTGTCCCACGCGAACTTCTTGCCGAACGCGCTGGTGGTCACGTCGAGTAGATCCCGGCTGACCACGCGGTCAATCAGTTTGGACTTCACAACGTGGCGGTCGCCCATGTACCACGTTTTCTTCATCGCCTTTTCAACGCCGTCACGGTCCAGCTTGCGCGCTTTGGCGATGCGGTCGACCGCTTGGTCCCACAGGCTGTCGAGCAGATTGTCAAAGTTCTGTGACCAGGCTTCGCTCGGCCCTTTGCGCATGAACATTTCGTCCGCGCCCTTGTATTGACCGATCTGCACAAAGTCGGGCTTGAGGCCGATTTTTTCAAACGTGCCGGCGAGGTACATCTCCTCGACGCCCAAACCATTCAGCGCGAGCACGCCTTTTTCCTGAAGGAGAATTTCATCACCTGAGCAGGCGAGCAGGTACGCCGTCAGGCCGTACGTCTCGGAGAAAAAGAGCACGCGTTTGTTCTTGGCGCGGATCGACTTGATCGCTTCGCTCAGTTCATGAATCTGCGACCACGGCAGTGCTGCCTGATCGAGATGAATCACAAGCCCGACATGGTCCTGACTGTCGGCCACGTGATGCAACTGTTGAATGACCGAGCGGAGCGTGCGGCCTTGCGAAGTCATACCGGGCATGGCGAACGGCGGCGGGCCTTCGGGCAATCCGCCGCGCAACGTCATCCAGCCGACCTGTCGAACCGGCACCCTCTTTGGCGCGGGTGTGGCGGTCGGTGGGGTCGCCTTGGGTTTGACGGCCTGCGGTTTGACTTCGTTGGCTTTGGGTTTAGTTTTTTCCTGTTTCGCGTCGGCTTCAGCGCGCGTCAGCGCAACCGGCGAACACAACGAAACGAGGAAAACAACTGCGAAGAGGGCCCGGAACGAACGCGGAAGCATGGTCATGCTCATCTCCAGTTGAGGCGTCAGAATGGGAACGCTGAATTATACCCGACCGTCGACCACTGACCGCGCCATCCGTTCAAAACGTGGTATCCAGCGGATTCATCAACGTCAGTGGCAGAGACTCCGGTGTGAGTTTTCTTGTTTCCACGTGCGTGTCGAAGAAAAGCACGTTGGTTTCGCCGCCGTGTTTGCCGTCATCGTGGCGGATCAGGCGCGGTGCGTTCGTAGGGTTGCCGGCAAAAAATGTGAACGCGCTGGCGGTGAAGACATCGTAAACGCCCAGCCCGGTTGGCGTGTGAAAGTTGATCGTGTTGGCTTCAAAGACGTGCGCTACTTCGCTGGGCGAACCCGGATGCGCCGT
This sequence comes from Phycisphaeraceae bacterium, assembly GCA_028281215.1. GTDB lineage: Bacteria > Planctomycetota > Phycisphaerae > Phycisphaerales > Phycisphaeraceae > JANQKH01. Next base: position 2,392 of record JANQKH010000167.1, read on the forward strand.
CCATTTCGACGCCGGGCCGGAGGTGTAACCGCTGGTGGCTGCGTAGTGGCTGAAGTCGACGCCGTTGGTCACGTAAGTGAGCGCGTAATCTTTGTTCGGCTCGGCGGGGCAACGCCACACCTCATTCACCCGCGCTGCTTCGAGTAACACATTGACATCGTCGTCGTCTTCGGTCGGTACCCTCGGCCCGTTGACGTAAGGCGAATAACGCCCGACGAGTGAATAGTGCCCGTAGTTGCCCGGGCTGTTTTTATTGTTGTTGTCAAACCAGTAGTCGCGGACGACATACTCATTGTTGTCGTCCGCGTAGGCGTGACTGGCGATGCCGATGTTTTTCAATCGGGTGGCGCATTCGGTGGTCCGGGCGGTGACCTTCGCTTTACGCAATGCGGGTTGAAGCATGGCGATTAACACGAGAATCACACTGATCACCACGAGCATTTCGATCAACGAGAATGCGGACCTTGATGATTTCATGAAATGACTACTCCGATCATGAAGATGAACCAAAAGCGTAACATATGTCCCGTGAATGAACAAAAGCCGCTCATCCTGATCACCGAACGATTGGACGAACAGTGCGCCGCCTGGCTGGCGGAACACGGGCGCGTCGTCTGGCCGGGCCGGGATGGCCAGCCGCCGATGGAGCAATTGCTGCCCGAAGCGGACGCGCTGGTCGTGCGGACCTACACGCAGATCGATGCGAAGCTATTGGACGCCGCACCGCGCTTGCGTGTGATCGGCCGCGCCGGTGCCGGATTGGATAACTTCGACCTCGACGCATGCCGGCAGCGCGGCGTCATCGTCGTGCATACACCCGACGCCAACACGCAGGCGGTGGTGGAGTATGTGTTGGGGCTTATGCTGGATGACGTGCGTCCGCGAACTCACATGACAGGTATTACCGATTCCGACGACTTTCACGCACTGCGCAAACAACACGTCGGCCTGCAACTCGATCAACTTACGCTTGGCATCGTGGGTTTCGGGCGCATCGGCACAAGGCTCGGCCGCGCTGCCCATGCGCTGGGCATGAAGTTGCTGGTCAATGATCTGATAGACGAAGATGCGCTGCGTGCGGCCGCGGTATTCCCGTTTGACTGCGTCGCCAAGTCCGACCTGTACGCCGATAGCGACATCATCACCGTTCACGTGGACGGCAGAGGGGAAAACCGTCACCTGATCGATCGCAAGGCCCTTGACGCGATGAAGCCGGGTGTGCTGCTGATCAACACATCGCGCGGGATGGTGGTCGACGCCGACGCGCTGGCCGATTGGGCCAAAGCGCGCGCGGCAAGCGAAGCGGAAGCGGCTCGAAAGAGCCGGGCGGTACTGGACGTGCATGATCCGGAACCGCCGACGGCGAGCTATCCGTTGTGGAGGGTGCCGAATGTGAAGTTGTTGCCGCACCTGGCCTCGCGCACGGACACGGCGCTGGCGAACATGAGTTGGGTGGTGCGCGACGTCGCTGCAGTGTTACGCGGCGAAACACCGAAACACCCGGCATGGTAGGGGTCTGCGGATATGCGCTGTCGATCTTAGGCGCTGTTCGGAAATTCGAGTGGGACGGCGTCTTGCCCGTCAAAGGGTCACCAAGACAGGCGAGACACCTGTCCCACCGGTTGATTTTGACTTTCCGAACAGAGCCAAGCGTGGTCCCCGGATGGAGCCTGGGGCTAAGAAAAACGAAGCCGCATCTGCGGCTTCGTGCGTGGCTTCGATGGAGAATTCAATATTGTTTAGGGCAACTGACCCATGATTGTCACCGTCACGGTGCCGAGCTTCTCGGAGTAGTTGGCCAGTTCGTCGACCTGTTCTTCGATACGGTCGAGCGCTTTGTCGATGCGTTCTTCCTTCTTCTGCAACAAGGTAATGTGTTCGGTGTATCGGAACAGGTCGCGCGCCTGTTCGACGGAGCGGGAAAGCTGCTTGGTGTAAGTCTGTTGCATGGTGCTCAGTTCATCGATTTCCATTTCAAGCGTTTTCTTGCGTTCGCGCGGGTCGAGTTTGGCCAGTTCTTCGACGCGTTCGATCCAGCGAATTTTCGCTTCAAGCATGCGGGCTTCCGCGGCGTCTTTTTCATCTTCTGTGGAACCGGCGTTGGCAGCGGTTTCAACCTGACGGGCGCGGATGCGGACCAGCTTCTCCAATTCTTCGGCCAACGGGTCACGCTTGGGCGGCGCGGAGGCCGACCGTTGCGCATCAAGCTCGTCCTGCACGTGGGACAGCCGCGTCTTGCGTAGTTCCAGTTCCACTTCCACGTCCACCAGTTTTTCATCAAGACCAGCCACTGTGCTTCGGGCGCCGTCGACCGATCGTTCGGCCAGGCCGCTGTCTTCAGAAACGCGCACGCGGTCCGTCCAGATCTGCATGTATTTCTTTTCGAGGTACTGTTGACGTTCGAGCAGCGCGTCCTGCCGTTTGGAAATGTTCGTGCGATCCACCGCGATCGAGCGACTGAGTACGTCCTGCAAGCGATTGGACAACGAATCGTAGTACGCCCGCACGGCATTGCTGGGCACGCGTCCGTCGGCACGGAACGTCACATCCAGCCGCGCGATGATATAACCCAGCTTGGGCGAAGTCGTCGCGCTGATGCGAATGTAAGGTTCATACTCCTCGATGCTCAAGCCGAAAGTATCGTTCGCGGCCTTGCCGGCGACGGCGGGGCTGTTGAGCAGCGTCGTCAGCGTTTCGCTGTCCAACGGCAACACGTCCGGCTCCACGCTGATCTTCAACACACGCTTGGTGGCCTGATTGAACTTGACGCGGCCCTTAAAAGTGATGCCGTACTTAGATTTCTTGGAAGATTGCGCGAACAGTGAATCACCGAACCAGCCGGACAGGCACAACACCACACACGAGGCCAATACACAAACTCTCATCGGAATTCCTCCTCCCGGACCGGACCGGGATGGGTTTGAAAACGAATTCAAATTCACGGCGGACTCCACCTGCCGCTCCTGATACGCTACCCATTGTCGCAGGTCGTTCGGCTGCGTCAAGGGATTTTGATCGAAATCGCTGGGATTATCGGAAAAACCGCTTTCGAGGAACTGTCCATTGCACGATTTGAACATGCAGCACGTCGCCCGTGTGATGTTGGTCGCCATCGTCGCTGCCGGATTTGCCAACTCCGTCGCTCGCGCCGCCGAACCGAGCGAGCCGGACAAGGCGTCGATGCGCATCACGTTTCTGTCGAAGCAGGCGGGCGGCCGCGCCATCGTTGCGGAAAAGATTGAACCCTACTTCAAACTCATGACCGCGTTGGATAT
>JANQKH010000197.1 GCA_028281215.1 Phycisphaeraceae bacterium
AGATGTGTTTCGTGCCTTGGCTTTCATGGTTCCATCCTTGATGAGAGTGTGGCGCCATCCGGCATAAACGTGCAGGAGACTACCGTGCCGTGCGGTTGAATGGATTTCACATTGAGCGTGCCGCCGATGACCTGTGCTCGATAACTCATGATATGAAGACCTCGTCCATCGCCGCGGAATTCCCTGTCCGGCAACCCGCAACCGTCATCCTTGATCTGGAGGACCGCTTCGCTGTCGTTGCAATGCAGTTCGATCCGAATGTTCGTCGGCTTGCCGTGGCGTGCCGCATTGTTCGCCGCTTCATGAGCGATGTAGTACAGATTCGTCGCCATGTTGTAGTCGTGAATAAAAACGGGCTTGTTGAAACTGAATTCACAGGCGACACCATGCACACTGGCGATGGATTCCGCGAGTTGATGCATGGCCGTCATAAATCCATCTTCGGCCAAATCGACGGGGCATAGTCCGCGCACCAGCGCGCGGGTGTGATCGATAGCCTGGTTGACGAGTTTGACGATTTCACCTGCGGCCTCCGCCTCCGGTCGATTCTCGCGAGTCAATTGTTTCTGAAACACGTCGGTGAGAAACGCAATGCCCGTCAATTCCTGGCCCAAACCGTCATGCAGATCGCGACCGATGCGCTGCTGTTCCTCCGTGCTGATCTCAAGTACTTCGCGCTCCAGACGGTTGCGCTCCGTGATGTCACGGACCACCCCCGTAAACAATCGCGTGTCTTCAACCTGCACCTCACTGACGGCCAGTTCGATCGGAAACACCGAACCATCCTTGCGCATGCCCAATGCTTCACGCCCAATGCCAATGATCTTCGCCTGCCCCGTGTGCAAATAATTGCGAATGTATTGATCGTGCTCATTACGGTATGGCGACGGCATCAGCGTATTGATCTTCTTCCCCACAATCTCACTGGCGGCGTACTGAAACATCTTCTCGGCCGCAGGATTGAATGATTCGATCACGCCTTCCACGTTAATGGTGATGATCGCATCCACGGCCGTATTCACTACGGCGCGCAACTGAGCTTCAATGCGACGCTGTTCGGTTACGTCGATCCCCGCGCTGAGCGTACCGATGACTTGTCCCGATTCGTCATGCCACAGCGCGTTCTGCCAGGAGATGATCCGTCGCTCGCCCGTTTGTGTGTTGATATCGTTTTCAAACAATTCGGCGAACGTATCTTGTCGTCTGACGAGCCGATCAAACACACTGCGCACCAGTGCCCGATTGTCCTCCGGAATGCATGTTTCGAACCAATTCCGACCTACCAGACTTCCCCGCTCGAATCCAAGAAACGCCTCGCCTTCAGTATTGATGAAAGTGACCAGTCCTTGCTGGTCCAGTGCCACGAGAATCGTCCCCGCCATCTGAACGAAACGGTCCGCCAAAAGCGTATCATCTCGAATGTCATCCAACGCCGACAGCGCCTCGGTCAGGGATTCATTCCATGACGATGAGTTACCAACGCCATCGTGCGACGCATCAACCAGCCGTTGCTTCACTTCAAGCAACCGTTTGGCCAGTCGGTCAATCCGTGGATGGAGCGAGGATTCGATCATGTCGTGATTGAGACCACGGGACAAATCGAGATTATCAAACGAAGGTCCGTCAAAAACAATCAACACCTTACTGGCTTGGCCATGGGGGATTCCCCCAAACGCAGGCCGGCGATCAATGCTGCGATGAAAGCCTCTCGCGTCAACTCTGTGCCGGGGATCCCCCCATGCGACCCTACGATTGCCGCCCATGACTTCATTGGCCCGTTCCCCGGTGGTGGACGCTCGAAAACATGATGTAATCGGCGGCGGTTACAGACATGGGATTTTCACCCATGCGGGATCCGCCCCCGGTGAATCGTCATGGAACATCACGAACGTTCAAATCAGATTCGTCAGCACCTCGAAGCCATCCGCCAATTGGAGGCAGAAGCCGCGGTGTCCAATGGGGGCGATTCCCATTGGCCGCCGCGTGGTTACTACTGGCTTTTTCACATCATCGTCGGAATGATGCTGGGATTCATCGGCGCTGCGGTCAGCCTGACGGCGAACGTGATCGGCTCGCTTCTGGTCGATCAGCGTCCGCTTGAACTGATTCATGTCTATCTGACCTTTCCAATGGGCGAGGCGGCCCTCGATGCCGAAAGTGGGAAGGTGCTTTTTGTCGGCTGCGTGCTGTACCTGATCACTGGTGGACTTTACGGCGTGGTGTTCCACCTGCTAATGAGCCTCTACTTCAAAGCCGCCGGTTTGGGCAAGAGGATGGTCATTGCGTCCATCGTTGGCTTGTCGCTTTGGCTGGTGAACTTCTATGGCATTCTTAGTTGGCTTCAACCGGCGCTGTTGGATGGCAACTGGATCGTCGACCGGATTCCCTTCTGGGTTGCGGCTGGAACACACCTGCTGTTTGCCTGGACGATCGCACTTGTCGAATTCTGGGGGCAATTCGAGCCGATGAGTGCACGCACCCCTGTCATGGAACCCGACACAGGAACGGCTGAACCTGGTGACGCACAACCGGACAAAGGAGCGAATTCATGAGTGTATCTAACGCTCCGCAAAACGAACCCCAAGGTGCGAGTGTCCTGTTGGTGCGCTTGTTTCTCCTGTTCGTGTTCATCGTCCTCGTAGGCATGCTGATCCCACGCAAGGCGATGAAAGGCGATGAATCGCAAGCCTCCGACCGTGCCAAACAGATCCTTCCCGCGTCGGTTGCCATCGGAGAGGATTACAACCAGCGAGGTCAACTGATTGAACGCGGCCGCGTGGTCTACAATCGATATTGCGCGGGCTGCCACGGCATCGAAGGTGACGGCAACGGCCCGGCGACTGAGCGGCTGCTGGTCAAACCGCGGAATTTTCTGACTGGCGCCTACAAATTTCGGTCAACTCGAGACCTTCAACTTCCTCTTGAAGAAGACCTGCACCGCACCATCACCCGCGGACTGCCGGGCGTGAGTATGCCGGCATTCCCATTCATGCCCGAGCAAGAAAAAACCGCTGTTATTCAATATATCAAGTCGTTCTATCCCAACTGGGATGAAGAAGCGCCCGATCGCGAAATCGTTCATGTCCCTCTGCCGCCAAAGGACTTTGGCGACGATGAAACAACCGAACTGCAAGTCAAGCGAGGCCGAATCGTCTACCTGACCATGCGTTGCTGGCAATGCCACGGCACCGATGGGGCGGGCACAGGCGCGTCGACCGCCGTTGTTGATACGGGCGACAAATTCGGGAAGATTCCACCACGCAATTTCACACGCGCACGATTCCGCGGTGGTATGACGCCGCAAGATATTTATCGAACGATTCACACCGGGCTGCATGGCGCGATGCCCCCCTACGGCGGCAACCCGGACCTGAGCCAGAATCCCATTCTTCTTGCCATGCAACAACTGATCCCGTCGCTGACGGACTACATGCATGAAGGCGAACTTGAGTCGTTGGCCGAAGCCACCAAAGCATTTCCCGCTGACTACAACGCCGTCATGGCGATGTCCGACGCGGAGAAACGGCAACAGATCGAACGCAACACGTGGGATCTGGTCGCCTATGTCCTTTCTCTGCGACAAGGCGGCGGCAAACCCACCGCCAAACCAAATACCACGCCGGTCAAACCCAACAACGGCGAGGACTACGGCGACGACGACTACGGCAACTAACCCCAGCGCTCCAAACCACTGACGACGTGAATCATGGCTGAATCTGCGAGATTATCGACGAGTAATCTGGAACTGCCTGACCTGAGCAAACAACAGGGACAGGAAGGGCCGGTGATCACACAAATCGTGTGCAACGGATTGGTCAAGGCGCACATCATTGGCGGGTTCGTCTGGTTCACGATCTCACTGCTGGCCGGCTACCTCTACTCAACCCAGTTCCTCCAGAACTATCACGGTTCTGGTGTAGAAGTGCTATCGCCCGGTCGTGTGCGTATGGTGCACACCAACCTGATTGCCTTTGGTTGGCTGACCAATGGATTCCTGGGCATGTTGTATTGGGTGGTACCTCGCCTCACCGGACAAGCAGTGCTGAGCCACAAGATGGGCTGGTTGATCTTCTGGGTTTGGCAAGCAATCATCGCTGCGACCATGTTTGGCTTACACATCGGTGAAGCCCAGCCTATCGAATGGGGGGAGACGCCGGTTTGGATCGATCCCTTTGTGTGCGTGGGTGCCGTGTTGGTGGCGATCCAGTTCTACACGCCGATTATCCGTTGCAAAGAACGCGCGATGTACGTGACGCTGTGGTATTTCTCCGCGGCGTTTGTCTGGCTCGGCTTGACATACATCATGGGTAACTTCTTCCCGCAATACATTGTGCCCGGCACGGGCGCGGGGGCATTGCTAGGCCTTTACATTCATGACCTGGTTGGCTTGTGGGTCACGCCTATGGGTTGGGGGCTGATGTATTTCTTCGTGCCCGTGATTCTGAAGCGACCGATCTGGTCGCACGCGTTGTCGTTGGTCGGGTTCTGGGGCCTGGCGTTTTTCTACCCCCTTCAGGGTGTCCATCACTTTCTCTGGTCCCCCATTCCAATGTTCGCCCAATACGGTGCGGTGATTAGCACGATTGCGGTGGAAATCGTTGTCACCACGGTCATCATCAATTTCTACATGACGTGGCGTGGCAGCGAAGGTTCACTAAAACGCAGCATTGCCATTCGCTGGTTCTGGGTTGGCGCGTGCTTCTATTTCATCACCTGTCTGCAATGTGCGTTTCAGGTGACACTGACCTTCCAGAAGATCATCCACTTCACCGATTGGGTGGTTGGTCACGCGCATCTGGTCATGTTCGGTGTATTCACGTTCTGGCTTTACGGTGTGCTGAATCACCTGTGGCCGAAGCTCACGGGACGGGAATGGTGGAGCCATAAGTTGAATGCCTGGCACTTCTGGCTGTCGACCATCGGGCTGGGCGGCATGTTTCTGGACCTGATGTCGGCTGGGCTCGTGCAAGGTTTTCTGTGGCGAGCGCTGGCGCCTTGGGAGGACTCGGTTCGGGCCAGCCATCCGTTCTGGCTTTTCCGCTCGATTATGGGCGTGTTGATCGTCCTCGCTCACGTGATGTTGTTGATCAACATGTGGAAGACCGCGCGACAACCCAAGCAGTCGCATGTCGACGTGGATTATGCGGGCATGGAGCAGCTCGAAGACGCAGACGTGGCGTCCGTTGCGACGGCCTAACCCTCAATGAATCGTGTGACTTCAACCAAACGGATCAATCATGGAACGGTTCAGCTTTGTATTCCTCGTCGCCGGCCTCGGGTTTTTTGCCTTGGCGTTTGCAGTCAGCGCGTGGCTCCCATGGATGCCCTTTACCGAACTGGAAATCAAATCAGTGGAGCAACTGGCGGCGAATCCACCCCTGGAATTCCTCGAACTGGAGGAACAATACCCCGAGGCGTACAAACAAGCATTCGGTGATGCCTCGCCGCAGGAAGCCTTCGCGGAAGCGTTACAGGTCGGCAAGAAAATCTACGTCGGCGAAGGGTGCTGGCACTGCCACTCGCAACAGATTCGACCCGTCGGCAGCGATGAAGCCCGATTCGGTCGCGTCAGCTACCCTGAAGAATACAACAACGATATGAATTACCCGCCGATCTGGGGAACACGCCGCGTCGGCCCGGACTTGATCCGCGAAGCGGGCCGACAGAGCAACGACTGGCATGTCGCACACTTCTGGAATCCACCGGATGTGTCACCCACCAGTGTGATGCCCCGTTACCCATGGTTCTTTGAAGACGATGGTAAGACGCCGAACAAGCGTGGTTTGTCCATCATCGCCTACGTGCAGTGGCTCGGCAGTTGGCAGGATGCGCATCAGGAGAGCATCCATGATGTGCGACCCATCGACCGGTCCTACCCTCAACCAGAAAATCAATTCAATAATGCCCCTGCAAAGAACGAAGGCAAATCGGACAAGAAAGACGACGACGGATACGGCGACGATGACTACAGCGACGACACCACAGGTAAAACCCAGAACAACAAGGCGGACGATTACGGGGACGACGACTACAACTGACCTCATAAAAACCCTGCGGCTGAGAAGGAAACGAAGACCAACCAAGGTGACGAATCATGATTGCCAGAAAAGAACCCCATTCGAAAAATGACAATACCACAGCCGCCCCGACGTCAGAAAGCGTTGGCCCCGGGCGGCGCGTTCATCGATTCGTGTGGGGATTCGGTGTGGTCATGGTCGTCATCGCCGGCGGAGGGTTCATCTTCAAGTTGATTGAGTTCCTCACCGCGTTCACGTCAGGTGAACCTTTTCAGTTTTCCATCATTCCCGTCATGACGTACCTGATCGTGGCCGCCGGCTTTGGCTGCCTGTTCATGTGGGCGTATCTGTCCGGGCAGTTCAAAGACATCGAACAGCCCAAGCACCGCATGCTCGAAATGCAGGAAGAGTTCGACCGGCAACAGTCCTAGCAACTGATCGAAAGCGACAACGATTATCCCGTGGAGTCGACGATGTTTAAACGGCATAAGTTTCTCACCTATCAGGGTTATGCATTCCCCTGGTACGTCACATTGATCTGGATCACATTCCTGGTGGCGGGCGTGGCGTATCTCATTCGATTCCTGCTGCTGGAAGGATGAATTGCAAACCGTGCACGTGGAACACGACAGATCAACCTGCGTGCATTGCGGGCTGCCCGTGCCGCCGGCGAGGCGATCACAGGTGGACACCGATCACTTTTGCTGTTTTGGATGCCGGTTTGTGCACCACCTCCAAACCGTCGGCGACAACCATACCTCAAACACGACCGGCACGTTCTTCCTACGTGTGGGGCTCGGCATATTCCTGACCATGAATCTCATGGTCTTCAACTGGTTTTTCTATTCGCAGCATATTTACGAGCAAAGCAACGCCCCCGCCGACAGTACAGCGAACATGTTGGCAGGCCTCTTCGCCTACCTGATGTTCGCCCTCTGCACATTGGTCATGCTGCTGGTTGGCTCTCCCATTGCGATTGACGTTATCGAAAGGCTTCGACACACGCGTGGCCGACGTATCGACATGAATCTACTCATCCTGGTGGGCGTTGGCGCCGCATACGCCATCAGTGCCGTGCACACCATTCGCGGATACGGCAACCTCTACTTTGATACCGCAGCCCTCATTCTGGTATTGGTCACCATCGGCGGCTACCTCGATGCCCGTGCCCGTCAACGAGCCAATGAAGCGGGCAACTCGTTGATCGATGTCCTGCCCGATACCGCGCGCGTCAAACGCAACCACCAAACCACGACAATCGATGCTGGCGACCTGATTGTTGGCGACCGAGTGCAGGTCCGTGCGGGTGAATCCATCCCGGTCGACGGCATCGTGCGCGATGGCGTCTGCGATATCAATGAAGCCGCTCTCACCGGTGAATCAAAACCGCGCACCGTCGGCGTCGGTCATGAAGTTGTGGCCGGTTCCATCTCCATCGATGGTCAACTCTGGATTGAAGCAACTCAGGTCGGGGGTGATCGCCGGATCGAGCAGGTTAAACGTCTTCTCAAACAAGCCCGACAACAGCAGCCGGTGGTTCAGCGCATCGCCGATCGAATAGCCTCGATCTTTGTGCCCATTGTCATGGCGCTGGCAGCAACCGTGCTGATTGTGGTGAGTTGGCAAAGCGATGTGGAAACAGGTCTATTCCGCGCCCTGAGTGTGTTGCTGATTAGTTGCCCCTGTGCGCTTGGATTGGCTGCTCCACTTGCCACTTCAAACGCTCTAGCATGCGCCGCACGACAAGGCATCCTTTTCAATGCGGCGCCGATCCTTGAAAAGGCCGCCGCCGTTCGCGTGGTTGCCTTCGATAAAACAGGCACGCTAACCGATCCGCGGATTGAACTGAGCCAAGTTGAAACTCAACGCGGGTGGGAGTGTCGCGAGGCAATCCGGATTGCCGCCAGCATCGAACACGGAACCAACCACCCGATTGCACGTGGATTATGCGAAGAAGCAGCGCGACAGGAGATCGAGACAAAAGACACGACTCACGTTCGCATCCACGCAGGCCGGGGAGTCGAAGGCTGGGTGAACGGTCAACATTATCGCATCGGCAATACCACATGGCTGCACGAAGCTCGTATCGATACACCTTCCACGCCGGACAACGGATGCCTGCACGTCCATCTTTTCGACGAAGAAGGTATCATCGCCACCTTTCATTTCAGAGAGTCAATCAAACCTCAAACGAAAACCCTGATTCACGACCTGCGAGAAAAACACTACGCGATACAGGTGTTGACTGGTGACGAATCAGCAGCAGCCCGACGAATCAAAATCGAACTGAGTGTGCCCGTCCACGCACAACTGCTACCGGACGACAAACTTGAACACATCAAAAAAATACAGCAAGACACTGGGCCGAAAAACCTGGTTGCCTTTGTCGGAGACGGGATCAATGACGCACCTGCACTAGCACAGGCGGATGTCGGCATCAGTGTCTATGGCGCGACACAACTGGCCTCCAATGCCGGTCACGTGCAACTGATCGGCGGTGATATCAAACAGGTTGCCCACGCCCTTGCGATGGCTCGTGATACGGTTCGTCGGATCAAACTGAATCTCTTCTGGGCGTTCAGTTACAACACAATCGGACTTATCGCCGCGACAGCCGGGCTGTTGACCCCCGTCCTTGCGGCCGTGCTGATGGCTGGGTCAAGCTTCCTGATCATCGCGACCTCACGAAAGGCCGGCGAGATCAAAACGAACAATTCGGCGCGTCAGGTTGGAACACCGCACCGCCTGGACACAAGCGAATCTTCTTTGGAAAGCAACCTGACCGCCGTCCAGCACGCGGCCACTTGATTGAGCATCGAGTCATGGACATGCGTATTGCCATCGCGACACTCTTTCTTGCCGGCTTGGGCGGAAGCTTACATTGCATCGGCATGTGCGGGCCGATCTTGATCGGCTTTTCAAAATCTTTCTCTACCGATACGGAAACGAAAGAGGCAACTGATTCGCGCCGGCCGTCGTCACTTCGGTTTGATTTCATGTGGTACCACACCGGTCGAATCTGGACCTACGGGATGCTTGGGTTCGCAGCAGGATTGCTCGGGCGCGAAATAGCTGGTGGATCGGCGTGGCTGGGTTGGCAACAGTGGGTCGGACTCGCCTTCGGCGTTTTAGTCGTCTTCTCCGGAGTTGCGTTGCTCGGTCTGATACCCGGTTTCAATCTGAATCGTTGGCTCAGCGGCTGCGCTTTCAAACGATTCGGCCCCGCCAGTTGGTTTCGATCACTCCTCGATCAGCGAGGCGCCCTACCGCGACTGTTGCTTGGCGCAATGATGGGCTTGCTGCCATGCGGATTGGTGTACGGCGCACTGCTGCTGGCGGCGGGTGCTCAATCCCCTGTGGTGAGTGCACTCGGCATGATTGCATTTGGTGTTGGAACCATTCCCGCACTTACCTCGACATTGGTCGGCGCACATCTCATTCCCACCCATTGGCGCTTACATGGCACGAGGTTTACCGGCCTGCTCATCATGCTGACCGGAGCCTGGATGGTCTGGCGTTCTGCGATGGCGGAATCCGGCATCTGTGCATGCGGCATTCAATAACCGACTGGCTCACACCAATCCACTCATCGGGAATTCTCCTACAGGACAATAGACGTCAGCCTGAATGCCGACTCCGAGTGCTGGTTGAACAATGTCCTATAGATGGACGATAATCTTTGCGACCTGCTGAGGAAGAAACCATGGACTTCCAAACAAATGGGTGGTTGACATCATGGCCGGCAAATCAATACGCTTGAAAATTCTGACTGCCGTGGACAAGCACCCCCACCGTTACAATCGCCTGCGCGCCATCGCACAACTCATCACCATCGCCATCCTGTTTGCCGTTCCTGTCACCGGATTGGTAAGGATCGATTTCTGGCAAGCTGATCATCGGCTTTTCTTCCAACCCGCCGATTTCAAAATTGCACTGGCCGGCGTCATTGTGGGGATCGCGGCGATGTATGTGGTCACGTTCGTCAGCAACATCGCGGCTGGCCGAATGTTCTGCGGCTGGGGTTGTCCGGTCGCACAGATCAACCGGATTGGCGAACAGGTCGCAACTGGCCGAACTGCATGGAAACGATGGGCCAACGCGATTTGGGGCGCGGCGTACAGCGCGCTGTTCATTCTCGGCATGACCGCATGGTGGATTGATCTGCGTGTGTTGTTTGCCGGGTTACGTTGGGAATCCGTCATCGTCTGGTCGATTTTCGCCGTCGGTGCGGCATGGGGTTTCATACATAGTCGCTACATTCGCTGGTCATTCTGCAAGACGGTGTGCCCAATCGGGATGTACTATTCAATCGTCTCGCCGGCGAGTTACTTTGGTATTCATTTTCGAAACGAAGACGCCAGTTGCATCGAATGCGATGCTTGTGATCACATCTGTCCGGTGGACCTTCAACCTCGCGATCTCTTGGCTCCGATGACGGAACCACGCGGGCTGAGTGTGACCGATGCCCCCAGCCGCAACCACTGCATCGAATGCGGCGATTGCGTCAAAGCGTGCGAATACATGATTGACAGAACCGGCGGCGATAACGTGCCACTCGCGTTGGGTTGGTATCAAGGACCGCAACGTGTCGATCACGATGACATTGTCGATATAGATCTAAAATGCGACACGGTTGTCAAAAACCTTACGGACATTCCTACTGCGGACACTGCCGGCCTCGATGGCAAGCCCGTTCAAGTGCAAAATGCGACCGTTGAAACCGGTGCATCAACAGGTTGATTTATTGCACGAACCTGCGGATCGGATTGCGATCCGCATCGGCGTTTTGCCTACACGGGTTACTCACCGTCTTCGTCGCGTGGCGATGATGCCGCCAGCCATGATGATGAGTGTTGTGGTTGTGGGTTCTGGGATGTTTTGTGTGGGGTTGGGGACGGTGAGGGTT
>JANQKH010000269.1 GCA_028281215.1 Phycisphaeraceae bacterium
TTGGGGAAGTTGCTACCGCTGTCCGGGTTCACCCATGCGGTAATCGTCACCGCGTCGGTCAAGTCGAGGCTTAGCGCGTCATCGACAACGAGCACGTCATCCGTTCCGTCCAATCGCAGAGCGCGTCCGGCGGAGAACGCTTCCGCCGTGGGCGTGTCGTTGATGGGATTCACCGTCAGGTTCACGGTAGCCGTATCGAACCCGCCGCGTCGGTCGCTGATCGTATAGGTGAAACTGTCACTGCCGTTGAAATCAGAATCAGGCGTGTACGTAAACGATCCGTTGCCGTTGTCAGTGAACAGACCATCTGTGGGCGTAGTGAACTCGACCAGTACGATGTCGTCGCCGTCCGCATCGACATCATTGGTCAGCACGTTGAAAATGATCTGCCCGTCTTCATCCACGCTGATATCGTCGTCCACGGCGTCGGGCGGCGTGTTGACTTCAATGATCACGCCGTTGCCGTCATTAAAGAGGAAGGTGATTTCCTCATCGCTCAACGCGCGGCCCCAAATGGCGGCTTCGTCCAAGTCACCTTTCAAGTCCAGATCGGTCGGGTCACCGTCATTGCGTTTGCCGAACAGCAAAGGATTGGCAGTGTCGGTGATGGCGGCAGCGCCGACGTTGCCGGTCGCCACGCTCGCGCCATCAACGAACAAAGTAACCGTTGCCCCCTCGCGACGAACGAGCACATGGTGATACTGGTCTGCAACGAACGGCGCCGCGCCGGCGGTGGCGACCTGTCCGACGCCGTCACCGAAGAAACGCAATTCGTTGCCGGCGCCTTTGGTGAGCGTCCACCCAGGCCCGGCCGCGCCCGTCAGTTTTTCAATCAACACCTGTTCGCCGGACAAGTCATCAAACCGCACCCACGTTGCGACCGAGAAGTCCTGATCGGCAAAGTCGAAAGCCCCATCATCCAACGGCCGGTCGGCAAAGAAGCCACTGTTGTCCGGCAGATTCAATGATTGTCCGATGACGCCCGCGTCGAAATCCACACCGCCTTGCAGGCTCAGGTCGCGCCCGAACGGGCTGCTGT
This sequence comes from Phycisphaeraceae bacterium, assembly GCA_028281215.1. Classification (GTDB taxonomy): domain Bacteria; phylum Planctomycetota; class Phycisphaerae; order Phycisphaerales; family Phycisphaeraceae; genus JANQKH01. The sequence goes on from JANQKH010000269.1 coordinate 1,040, forward strand.
CCAAGCCGTCGCCTTCAAAACGCCAGTACCCCAGCAGACCCGCGGACAGAATGTTCACAATGATCGTCACCGCATTCGCGCCGGTCACTTTGTCGAGCACAACGTTCGGCAGCACATCGAGCCCGGTGACCGCTGTAAAGTCACCGTTGACTCCGGCGTATGTCGCCACATCAAAACTGGAACCGCCCTGTGGGATGAAATCGTTCGGCACAGTAATCGCAAGGGTGCCGTTGAGGTTCGCCGTGCCCTGAATGCTGATGCGATCGGAGTCACCGGGAACCGAACCGAGGTCGGCAAAGTAGGTGGTTCCCGCGCCTTGGGTGTAGTTGCCGGCGACGACAATATTGCCGGTCGGGCCGCTCTGATCGAAGCCGGGCGAAATCTCACCATTGATGGTCAGATTGCCTTGAATCGTGCCCACGCCTTCAAGCCGACCGGTGATGTTGACCGGATCGTTGATGCGTCCACCGATCAGTTGGGTAAGGCCGGCGGTTTGGGTGAACGTGCCGTTGGTGTTCAGCACGCCGGTCGTGCCGTTGACATCATCGCCGACGCGGGTCGTGCCGCCCGTCGTGAACGAACGTGTGAAGTTGATCGTGCCCTGCTCGGCATTGAGTTCGCCCGTACCGGTATTGACAAAGTTAACGTCGACGGTTTTTCCGGAGTTGGTGCGTGCGATCAACATGCCCGCGTTGTTGAATGCAGCGCCGCCGGAGTTGACGTCGAACTGACCTGATAGGATTTCGAAGACACCGCCTTGCAAGTTGTTGATCGTGCCGTTGTTGAAGTTGAGATCACTCTGACTGAAGACGGCGGTGCCGGCGTTGTTCAATGTACCGGACAGGAAAGCCGCCGTTGTGCCGTCGATGCGCATGAAATTGAGGTTGGTGAAATCGGGACCGGCGTTGAGCGTGGTGTTGCCCCGCCACTCGAACATGCCCTGCGGAAAGTCCCATGTCGTCCCGGCTGCCATGAGGAAGGCGTTGCCGCTTTCGAGATGAAACTGCCCACCACCCACACCACTGATCGCGCCGAAGAAAGTGGACGTCGTACCGCCAATCAGGCGCATCCGCGAACCAGGCGTGACGTTGAATTCGGTGTCGCGGAACACACTATTACGTGTAATGGAAAGATCGCCATCCAGCACTTCGAGGATGGCCCCGGACGTGTGGTCGTACACCACATCGATCGTGGCGTTACCCGTGCCGGCTTTGCGCAGCGTCGCGCCGGCCTGGTTGTTGAGGTTGGCGGCGCCGGCGTTGACATCCATCTGTCCGGATAGGATTTCAAACAGTCCGCCGGCGCGGTTGTTGATCGCCGCACCGTTGAAGTTCAAGTCACTCTGGCTGAATACGATCGTGCCGTCGTTGTTCAGCGTGCCGGAAATAAACGAGGCCGATGAACCATCAAGGCGCATGAAGTTAAGGTTGGTAAAGTCGCTGCCGGCGTTGAGCGTGGTATTGCCCCGCCACTCGAACATGCCTTCTGGGAAATCCCAAGTCGTCCCGGCAGCCATATTGAACGTGTTGCCGCTTTCGAGTTGGAATGACCCGCCGCCGACACCGCTGATCGCGCCGAAGAAGGTGGAGGTCGTCCCACCGATCAGGCGCATCCGCGAACCGGGCGCCACGTTGAATTCAGTGTCGCGGAATACACTGTTGCGCGTGATCGACAGATTGCCATCCAGCACTTCGATGATCGCACCGGATGTGTGGTCATACACCACATCCACCGTGGCGTTGCCATTGCTGGACTTGCGCAAGGTGCCGCCTGCCCGGTTATTGAACTGGAACGCGCCGGAGTTGGCGTCCAACTGTCCCGACAGGATGTCGAACAACGCGCCGGCACGGTTGTTGATGATCCCGCCGTTGAAATTCAAATCACTCTGGCTGAACACAATTGTGCCATCGTTGTTCAATGTGCCGGAAAAGAACGAAGCCGACGAACCGTTGATGCCCATAAAGCCGAGGTTGGTGAAATCGCTGCCGGCATTGAGCGCGGTGTTGCCCCGCCATTCAAACATGCCTTCTGGAAAGTCCCAGGTCGTACCGGCGGCCATGTTGAAGGTATTGCCACTTTCAAGATGGAGCTGCCCGCCGCCCACACCGCTGATCGCGCCGAAGAAAGTGGACGTCGTCCCGCCAATCAGGCGCATGCGTGCGCCGGGCGCGATGTTGAACTCGGTGTCGCGAAAGATACTGTTGCGCGTGATCGACAGATCACCTTCGACTACCTCGATGATCGCACCGGAGGCGTGGTCGTAGACCAGGTCCATCGTAGCGTTGGCGGAGCCGGACTTGCGCAGGGTCGCGCCTGCCTGGTTGTTGAACTGAAATCCGCCCGAGTTGGCGTCCAACTGTCCGGAGCGTATGTCGAATAGTGCGCCGGCCCGGTTATTAATGACTGCGCTGTTGAAGTTCAGATCGCTGTGGGCGAACACGACCGTGCCGTCATTGTTGAACGTGCCCGACAGACTGCTGGTCGCACTGCCGGCTATACGGAAGAAACCCAGGTTGGTGAAATTGGAACCGGCGTTCAGCGTGCTGTTACTCTGCCACTCGAACATGCCGTCCGGGAAATCCCATGTCGTGCCGGGCGTCATATTGAAGGTGTTGCCGCTTTCGAGGTTGACCTGTCCACCGCCTGTGCCGCTGATCGCGCCATTAAAGGTGTACGTGCCGCCGCCGATCAATCTCGCCTGCGCGCCCGCTGCGACATTGAAGATGGTGTCCGTGAGATTGCCGCTGCGGGTGAATCTCAGATCGCCCTCCTGGACGTCGAGAATCGCGCCGGATGCATGGGTGTAAAACACGTCCAGCGTGGCGTTGGCGCTGCCTGTCTTGCGAAGCGTGCCGCCGGCAAGGTTATTAAAGTTGAACGATGTGGCGTTGGCGTCGAGCAACCCAGACTGGATTTCAAACAGGCCGCCATTCCGGTTGTTGATGGTGGCCCCGTTAAAGTTCAAATCGCTGTGCCGGTAGAAGATGGTGCCGTCGTTGTTGAGTACGCCACTGAGCGTGCTGGTGGAACCGCCGTCAAAAGTCATTTCGCCGGCGTTGATCAGATTCGCGCCCGCGTTCAACGTGGAATTGCCCTCCATGACGAACATGCCGGGCGCAAAATTGAAGATGGTCGGATTGGCGGCGTTGAACGCCGCGCCGTTGGGCAACTCAAACGTGCCCGGCCCTGAACCGGTGATGGTGCCTGCGAAAGTGTACGTCGCATCATCCGGCGAAATCGTCGCCCCGGCCGACGCGGTGAATAGCATGTCCGTAAACGAACTATTGCGCGTGAACCGCAATGTCCCTTGCTGGGCGTCCACCTGGCTACCGGCCTGGCCGGCAAAGGTCACATCGACCGTCGCCGTCGCGCCCGTCGTCTTTTGGAACACGCTTCCGGACTGGTTGACAAAATTGAAGAACGTGGAGTTGGCGTCCAACTGTCCGCTGCGCAGGTCGAAGACAGCGCCGTCGAGATTGTTGATGGTGGCGGCG
>JANQKH010000352.1 GCA_028281215.1 Phycisphaeraceae bacterium
TAAGGATTTGCAGATGGAATCGCACATCAATCAGCAAGGGCCGCTGGCGGAATGGATGGCGTGAGTTGCGTTGAAGTGTGGCACCCCGACATTACGACAATTCAAACTTCCACAGCCTCCGCTACCCGTTCGCCTTTCGCTTCGCGCAACGGCCGGACTAACAGCTTTCGCAGTACCGCCATCAGCGTGTCGTCTTCAAGGTAGTTGCTCGGCGGCCGGTAGTAGACCGTCTGCGGATCGAGCATCGTCGTGCGTCCCGGCGCGTCGGCCAGCAGTTCTTCGAGCAGTTTAGGATGGCGGGTTTTGAAGATGAGGTCGGGGCCGTCGAGTTTCAAGGCTTCGATGTTGGCGGTGCTCGCGGCGATGCCGATTTCGGTCAGGTCGATCAGTTGGCGCACCGGTTTGGGCGGCTGGCCGTACGCATCATTCATGTCCTGCACGACGCCATCAAGTTCTTCCAATGACGCGGCGCGGCTGAGTCGGCGGTAGGTGTCCATGCGGTGCTTTTCGCTCGGCACATACTTCGGCGTGATGCGCCCGTTGACCGGCAACTCCAAGTGCGTCTTGACAGGTTCAATCACTTTCTCACTGCGCAACTTGCGGGCTTCCTGCTCCAACAGATGGCAATACATCTGGTACCCCACCGCGGCGATGTGCCCGGACTGTTCGGCGCCGAGCAGGTTGCCGGCGCCGCGGATTTCCAGGTCGCGCATCGCGATTTTGAAACCCGCGCCGAGCATGCTGTATTGCTCGATCGCCTTGAGCCGCTTGGCCGCCTTGTCGGTGATCGGCCGATCCGGCGGCAACATCAGGTAACAATACGCGCGGTGTTTGTACCGCCCGACGCGGCCGCGAAGTTGATGCAGGTCCGCCAGCCCGAAATGATCCGCCTGGTTGATGAACATCGTGTTCGCCGTCGGAATGTCGATGCCGGATTCGATGATGGTGGTGCTGACGAGAACGTCAGCCTCGCGCCGCGTGAACTTGAGCATGACGGCTTCAAGTTCATGGCCGGCCATCTGCCCGTGTCCGACGATGACGCGTGCCTCAGGCACGAGTGCTTTGATATCCGCGGCGACCGATTTGATGTTGTGCACGCGGTTGTGCACAAAGAATACCTGCCCGTCGCGCGACAGTTCGCGGATGATCGCCTGTTTGATGCGCGATTCGTTGTAGGGAATCACTTCAGTCACCACCGCGCGGCGATCGACCGGTGGTGTGGACAAACTGCTGATGTCGCGCAAACCAAGCATCGACATATGAAGAGTTCGAGGAATCGGTGTGGCCGACAGCGTCAACACGTCGGCGGTCATGCGGAACTCGAGCAGCTTCTGCTTGTGCTCAACGCCGAAGCGTTGTTCTTCGTCGATAATCACCAGGCCGAGGTCGGCGAACTTCACGTCTTTGCTGAGCAATCGATGCGTGCCGATGATGATGTCAACGCGGCCGTCCTTCACGTCTTTGAGCACGGCCTTCTGTTCGCCGGGGGTTTTGAATCGGCTGATCGACTCCACGCGAAAGGGATAGTCCGCCATGCGCTGGCGGAATGTGCGCTCATGTTGCTCAGCAAGCACCGTGGTGGGCACGAGCACGGCGACCTGCTTGCCGTACTCCGCCGCCTTGAACGCGGCCCGGATGGCCAGTTCCGTTTTGCCGAACCCAACGTCGCCGCAGATAAGCCGATCCATCGGCTGTTCGTCCGACATGTCCTTCTTGATCGCCACCATGCCCGCGAGTTGGTCCTCGGTCTCGTCGTATGGGAACTCCGCCTCGAACTCCTTCTGCCACGCGGTGTCGCCGGGGTAGCGAATGCCGGGCATCGCCGACCGCGCCGCCTGCACGCGCAGCATTTCGGCCGCCAGGTCTTTGACCGCTTCGCGCGTCTGCTCTTTCTGTTTCGACCACCGCTTGCCACCGAGCTTGCTTAACGGCGGCCGACCGTGAAATCCGCCGATATATTTCTGAATCAGTTCGATCTGTGTCGCCGGTACATGAAGCAATGCCTTGTCGGCGAATTCCAACGTCAGGTAATCATCGGTTTTTCCCTTGCGTTTCATTGTTTTGAGGCCGGTAAACAACGCGATGCCGTGATCGACATGCACGACGTAGTCGCCGGGCTCAAGATCGAAAAACGCATCGGTCGCGCGGTCCGTCGCCGCGGACACACGCCGAATCCGCCGACGCATCTGGTAACGATGAAACAATTCGTGATGCGGAATGATATAGGCGGGATTGGCCTGTTCACCGGACTCAACTCCCTCGGCGGCCCAAACAAATCCTCGATGCAGGTAACCGATTTCGATCCCAATCCGGTTCAAGACATGCGGGCAATGTTCCTGAATCAGCTCGCCCAACCGCTGGACCTCGGCTTCTTTGGTGCAGACGACCTGCACGTCACCTTGCTTTGTCAGTTCACCCAACTCGACGATCGCCGCCTTGGCTTCATGATCGAAGGGCGGCAAACTGCTGACCGGCGCCTCGATCGTCTTCTGATCGGCCCGCGCCATCTGGTTATATTGATCAACCTGCACGTTTTTGAGCGCGGTGAGTTGTTTGAAGATGGCTTGTGGTGAGTAGATGCCGCGCGGGTTGGTCAGCCTTTCGTAATACCCGCGCGCCTGCTCGGCCAATTCCATCGATTCGTTCAACACCACGAGCGTGTTTTCGGGCAGCAGTTGGACCAGGTTGGTCGTGCGTTCGTCGGATTGCAATCGCTCGGCTGTGGCGCCGATGAGTTGGAACTGTTCGACGCGCGGACCGGAGCCGAGCGTGTCGAGGTCGATGGTGCAGATGGAATCGATTTCATCACCAAAAAAATCGAGGCGGATGCCGGTGGGCGTGAAGCCGACATCGGCGCCGCCCCCGGAGGGCGCGTAGATATCGACGATGCCGCCGCGCGTGGCGAAATCGCCGGGGTTCTCGATTGCATCAGCGCGGCTGTAACCAGCGCGATCGAGCCACTCGAGCAGATGACCAGGCGACAACTGTTTGCCGGCCCGAAGCGTCAATGAAAAATCCGCCAGCGCCGCGGGCTCCGGCACCGACTGCATCAGCGCCTGGATCGGCGCGACAAGCACAAACGGTTCGTCGCCCTGCACTGCCGCACCGTGGTCAAGCGATTCCACCACAGCCAAGCGCTCAGCCAGCAACTCAAGGCTCACACCCGACTCACCCGGCAACACTTCCAGCGCGCCGAATCGCTGCGAATGAATCGGCGTCATGCCTTGAAAAAGGTCAAGGTCGGCGATCGCATCGTCACCATCGTCGAGATGCGCCACCACAAGCAACACCGGCCGACCAGATCGAAGCGCCAGCGCCCCGGCGAGTAGACTCGTACTCGAACCCCACGCGCCGCGGACAAAGGCAACGTCGGAATGTTGCAACACGTCCAGCGTGTCCGTCACGGCGGAGCCTTGGGTGATGGCGTTAAGCCAGTGTGGGTTCATCGGGGGTTCTTTCAAATCGTCAACGTTGGAACGTATCAGGGCTTCGAAAGCCCTGCGACTGAATCGCTGAAGTGCATCGCGCATGCGCAGACGCGACCACGAAAGCGATAAATTCGCCCGTGTTCGTCAACAAGCACTCGGTTGTCGCAAGGCTGACCACTCAACCCTGCATGTTTCCATATCGGTCCAAATCACGAACCGGTGCATCATGATAGCCCGCCGAGCGGCACGGTGTGCCATGGCACACTGTTGACAACATCGTGCCTGTGTCCTGCCTCGCCCATCACCACACCCAAACCACCCTTTCGTACCATGTGTCGCACCATCGACCCGCGAGGACGCATCATGAAACCTGTCACCCGCCACCTGTCCCGTTGTTTTGTTGCCGGCATCGTCGCCCTGCTGCCCGTGGGCGGCACGGTGCTCGGCATCGCGTACATGGAATACACCCTCGCGGACTTCTGGCTCAAGGAACAGGACTTTTACTTTCCGGGCCTCGGCATCGCCGTCGCCGCGATCCTGATCTACCTCATCGGCCTGCTGGTCACCACCTTCATCGGCAAGTGGCTTTGGAAAACCACCGACCGCGTCATTGATGAGTTGCCGCTGATGGGCACGCTTTATAAAACGCTCAAACAACTGCTCGGTTACGGTGAAGGAGACGACGCCATCTTCCGTGAGGTTGTCCTGCTCCAAACCCCTGAAGCCGACGGCGAAGAACTCGGCCTGGTCACCAACCGCGTCAAGGACAGTGATGGCGGCGAACAACTGATCGTCTTCATTCCCGGCGCGCCCAACCCGACCACCGGCCGATTGATTGTCACCCCAGTGAACAACGTGCGCAAAGTCGACATGAAAGTGAACGAAGTGATGCAGTCCCTGGTCTCCGTCGGCGCCCAGGCGATTCCGCTGGACCGCGTTGCGCCGAAGAACAAACCGATCGAAGGGCTTTAAACCTTCGCAATACAGTCAAAGCTGATGTAGGGTGAGCACCACCCACCATGAAGGGCGCGAAACAACATATTGCAGGTGGGCGGTACAAACCACCGGGATAAACACCATGGCCAAAACCCGCGTTCAATTCGTTTGCAACAGTTGCGGCGGCGTGCAGTCGCGATGGATGGGCAAGTGCCCGGATTGCGGGCAGTGGGATTCGCTGGAGGAATACACGCCGCCAGCCGTCGGAGCCGACAAAGACACCCACCGCGGCAGCGCGGGCATCGCCAACACAGCCGACAACACCAGCGCGCCGGTCGCGCGATCGATCAACGAAATTGACCAAGAGCACATCGACCGCATTCCGACTGACATCGGCGAACTCGACCGCGTGCTCGGCGGCGGCGCACATCAGGGTATGGAAGCGACTGACAAGCCGGCGGGGCAAGCGGGCATTGTGCCCGGCTCGGCGGTGCTCGTCGGCGGCGATCCGGGCATCGGCAAGTCGACTCTGCTGTTGCAGGCCGCCAACCAATTGGCGGCGCGCGGCGTGCGCGTGCTGTATGTCACCAGCGAAGAGTCTGCCCAACAAACCCGCCTGCGCGCCAATCGACTCGGGGCGATCAGTGACAACCTCTTTGTCCTTGCGGACACCAACCTCGCACGTATCGTCGAACAGACGCGCAAGGTCGAACCGGCGGTGCTTGTGATCGATTCAATGCAAATGATTTACAAAGGCGAACTGGCCGCGGCACCGGGTAGTGTGACGCAGTTGCGCGCCTGTTGCACCGAACTGGTCTACCTGGCCAAGGCGTCCGGCATCGCGGTGTTCCTCGTCGGACACGTGACCAAGGAAGGCCGACTCGCCGGCCCGAAACTGCTCGAACACATGGTTGACACTGTGCTCTACTTTGAAGGCGATCGCTACCACAGCCACCGCATCGTCCGCGCCATTAAAAACCGTTACGGCACGACGTTGGAAGTCGGCCTGTTCGAGATGACTGATTCAGGATTGAAAGAAGTCGCCGATGGCGGCGGGTTGTTCGCCGCGGAATATCAACCCAGCAGCGGGTCGGTCGTTTGTCCGGTGCAACATGGTTCGCGCTGCCTGCTGGTGGAAATCCAAGCCTTGACAGCGACGAGTTTTCTCGGTTCAGCGAAGCGAAAAGTCAGCGGCATTGACGCCAACCGCCTCGCCATGCTGATTGCCGTGCTGGAAAAGCGCGGCGGGCTGCGGCTGGCGGATCAGGATGTGTTCGCCAACAGTGTTGGCGGGATGAAAGTCGCCGAACCGGCCGCCGATCTGGCGATTGCACTGGCGATCGCTGGCGCGCATTCCGACAGGCAACTTTGTCCGATAACATCGCAACCGGATCGGAGGGATTCACCGCGCGGCATCTGCGCGTTTGATTCGGCCTACCTGCAAAACTATCGTGTTCAAGAATTTACCGATTTGGCGGCG
>JANQKH010000667.1 GCA_028281215.1 Phycisphaeraceae bacterium
ATGCACGGTCGGGTAAATTGCTCTGGGATTTCGGTTCCGACCGGGATGCCGAGGGCAACACCAAGGCGCTGCGTTACACCGCGGCGCCGACGCCGGCCGGCGGCTTGCTCATGGTGCCCGCCTACGACGGCACATCGCACTGGATGTACGCCTTGAAAGCCGATCCCAAAGCGGGCGCGAACCGCGTGGTCTGGCGCACCTTGTTGTGTGACGATCCGGCCGGCAGTGTCTCGCCCTGGCAAACCGTGGGTGTGGCTGTCGACGGCGGCGATGTGTACGTCTGCAACGGTACGGGTTGGATATTCAACTTGGACGCCGCCAGTGGCCACGTGCGATGGGCCGTGCCGTATGTGCGCAGCGTGAATTTTGTGAATTCGCGATACAACCGCACGGTCGCAACGCCGAACGGGTTCGATGTGAACAACGTGATCCCTGTCGGCAAACACCTGTTGGTGCTGGCGGTCGATGCTGCCGAGCCGAGTAGCGATTTTGATTTCACCGAGAACGTTGGCATCTTCTCACTTGATCGCCGCACCGGTCGTAAACTCTGGCACGCACCACGTGACGGCGCCAGGCATTTCCTCGGGGTGCAGGATGATGCGCTGTTTGTCTCCGGTGATGAGTTCGTGATCAAATATTCCATCGCCGCCAAGCAGGGCAGTCGACTCGCCAAGAACACCAACACCGGTCGCATTACCGGTCGCGGCTTCGTCGGGCATGATGGCGTCTATCTGCCCACATACGACCAGAGCGCGTCCATCCTTCGCCTCGATCTCGAAACACTCAAACCCGCCACACGCGTCGGTGTGCGACTCACCGTCAAAGACGCCCAGGGCAAATTTACGTACTTCGATCCAATCGGCAACCTGCTCTCTGATGGCAATCGCATCTACGGCCTCGGCATGGAACGGGCCTATGCCCTCCGTCACGGCACCACCAACGTCGCGAAACGACCGGATGCGAACACCAAACAGCCGATCATTGAAGAGCCGGTCGCGCCGGTGGTCACCGGCGCGACTGATGTCGAAACGCTGCGTTTGCACGGCATCAAAGCGGACGCCGAGTCGCTCAAGAAATACTTTGCTTCTTTGCACCCGACCGATGCCCAGCGCAAGCAGTTCGCCACGTTGATTGAACAGTTGGGTGATGTGGCCTTCGACAAGCGGGAAGCCGCGGAGAAAGCGCTGCGATCGTTGCCTGTCGTGCCGGTTGAAATGCTGAAGCAGGCGGTGGAGGACGCCAGCGATCCGGAGGCGGTCAGCCGCGCCAAGCGCGTCCTTTTGCAAACCGCCGGTCAGCGTGAGCGCGTGCTCAACGCCGCGTTGCGCGTGATCGCCGAAAAGGAAATCAAAGGCCTCGGCCAGCAAACGCTCGACGCCGCCGCGCTGTGCACGGAGCCATACCTGCTCGTTTCCGTCCGCCGGGCGTTGGTGGCGACCGCCACGACCGAGGATGTGCCGGCGTTGCGAAAAGCGATCAAGGAAGGCTCGGCCGACAAACGCATCGTCTGCGCCGCCGCCATCGGTTCGGTGCTCAAAGAACAAGCTGTCGACGACCTGAACGCTTTGTTCAAGGATGAAAGCCCGAAAGTGCAACTGGCCGCTACGCGCGCGTTGGCGGATATGGGCAATCGCTCAAGTCTTGATAAGTTCATCGCTCTGATGGGGCACGATGATGTTTACGTTCGCTCCGATGCGGCGTCGTCATTACGCGCGTTCACCGGACAACGGTTTGCCTTCATCGCTTATGAAAAGAAGGAAAAGCGCGACGAAGCACTTAAGAAATGGACGGATTGGATCGCTGCCAATGGCAAAACAGCCAAGCTGACCTTCCCGTTGAACCAGGCGAAGTTCATGCTTGGTCGCACGTTGATCGCCAACTATTCCGGCAACCGTGTGTACGAGATCGACAGCCGCACAGGCAAAGAGATTTGGAGCAAGACGGTCACCCGCCCGTGGGTTTGCTACGGCACGCCGCAGGGGCATCGTGTCGTGACGTCGTATTCCAGCCGTGCGATTTACGAGTACGACGCCGCCGGCAAACAGGTCTGGAGCATGACCAATGTGCCCAGTTACCCGCAAGGCATTCAACGGTTGGAAAACGGTAACACGCTGGTCGCCTGTTCTTCAAGCAATCGCGTGTTGGAGATTCGACCCGACAAAACCAACGCGTGGGATAAGACGTTCAACCGCCGCCCGACCAGCGCCCGTCGACTGGACAACGGCAACACACTGATCACCCTGCAAAGCAACGGCGCGGTGATCGAAGTGGACCGCGATGGCAATAAGCAGTGGGAAATCACCGGTCTGAGCAGTCCGATTTCCGCCACGCGTTTGCCCAACGGCAATACGCTGGTCTGTGAAGTGAGCGGCCGGCGCGTACGCGAATACAGCCGAGACAAAAAGATCGTCTGGGACTCCTCCAAACACGGCGTCGTCTTGCAAAGCCCGATTTGCGCTCAACGCCTCGAGAACGGCAACACGCTTATTTCAGACTACAAAGGCCTGCACGAAGTCGACCCGAAAGGCAAAGTCGTCTGGAAAAAACTTGAAACCGGCATCCGCGGCTTCCACCGGTATTGATTCAAATGTGAATTCCCCCGTTTAGCGGGTGATCGCAGATCGCCGCGCCCGTCCAACGTTCAATTTACGTCGCCGCAACTTCACCGCGCTCATCTTTATCCTCTTGCGCGGTGTCACCATTGTCCTCATCTTTTTTCGCTGCATCCGGCGCTGACGAATCCCCCGCCACCGCTTGCGCCCAACCGACGCCGAGGCAGCAACCGATCACGCCGGCCGACGCGTAGTGAATCGGCAGCGCCCGGGCAATGCCCACCACGCCGCCGGTATGCCAACTCGCAAGCAGATCGTTCTGATCGCTGAACGCCACGAACGTCAACAGGTAACCAATGATCGCGACGGCCGCCGGCGCCAGCATAATGGGCACTGGATTACGCGGCGGGGCAACCATGCGATCGATCTTGTCACTGCCTTTGCGGGGATGTGGTTCACCGAAAAGCGACCCGGCGACGAGCATGCCGACGAACGCGGCAATCATGAACGCGAGGATCAAGCCCCCGACCACCTGCCCGGACTCGGCGTTGCGCAACAACAGGAAAGCGAGCACGCCCCCGATCAAAGCGGTCACCCCGCCGGCCGTCCACGAGGATTTGTCAAACTGGAACAGCCTCATGTGTCGGCCGCAATGATGTTCGTCGGAAAGTTTCGGAACCGATTTGCGAATCGCCGGCCGAACCTTCAACGCGATTGTGAGAAAGGCAATCACCGCGGCAAACCACACCAGCGTTTCCAATACCAGTTTGAAATAATCACCCGGCAGGCTCGCCGTGCTTCGGCGCACCCACTCGTCCATTTCGCCGCCCGCGACGGCAAGTGAACACAACCCGATGCCGACGGCGAACAGGCCCGACAGTGGATTCCCGAACGACGAAATCGCCAGCCCCATCACCAGTGCGGGCAGGCCGGCGAGCAGAATCATCGCCAGCGCGCCTCCGGTCGAG
>JANQKH010000417.1 GCA_028281215.1 Phycisphaeraceae bacterium
AACAGTGAAATGCTGCTTGCAATATCCAACCCACCCAAATGGAGAAGTGACATGACTTACGGAATTCTTGATCGTTCCACCCTTGGCGCGGGGATCACCGCGGCCGCCATGCTCGTGCTGGCGTCGGTCGCGTCGGCTACCGTTTACAACGATGCCGTGCTCGCCGACAACCCGGTTTACTACTGGACGTTTGATGAGGCCGGCGGCAATGCCCTCAATCAGGGAACGCTTGGGTCCGGAGGCGGGGCCAACGACCTGGTACTCGGCGCAGCTGCCGGGCGAACCGCATCCACCAGCAGTGGCGGCGGCGTGAACCTCGGCAATGCGTTCAATGGCGTGAATGCGGCCGGCACGACCGGCATGGCGCTGTCCGGATCCACGTTGACCGGCGGTAATTTTTCCAAGTACGCCGTCGAGATGTGGATCAACTATGACGGCTCGCCGCAGTCGTACCTGTTGGACAACTTCACCAATCAGCCGGCGCTGATCAGCAGTTTTGTGGGCACGCAATTTGAGTTGTTCGGTGGCGGAAGCCGCACGTCAAGTGTCGGAACCGGACCGTCGCTACCAGTCGGCACCTTTGCCCATGTCGTGGTAGGCGTGGATTCCACATCGCCAACTCATGACATTTACGTCAACGGCGCACTGGCTGGCACGTTCGCGGGGTATGGTCGAGATTGGGTCAACTCGCAGATCAACCTCAACGGCACAGCCTTTGGCGGTGGATTGCAGGACAGCAACAGCGACTACGATGAACTGGCGATTTACAACCTCAGTAGCGTGGCCAGCGGCGGCGCATTCAGCGCGGCGGTTGCCGACATCGCCAGTCACTTCAGCGTCGACAGCGTTCCCGAAACATTTGAAGTGGCCACCAGCTATACGTACAACCCCGCCGGGTTGCAGCCGTTTCCTGCGGCTGATCGAAACGATCCGGGATTGTCCAAACTGAATGACGGCGTCATTGGGTCAACTGCATTCAACGACGGAACCTGGGTTGGCGTACAGGATCCCGGCGCGGACGACGGCATTGGTCATCCCCTGGTTGATTTTGATCTCGGCGGTCAAAGTGTGTTGCTCGACAAGGTTCAGATTGCGTACATGGTTGATACCCAGTTTGGTATTCACGCACCGGATTCGGTGGAAGTTCTCGTGAGTGACGACGGCGTCAATTTTGCCAGCCTGCTGACCGACAGTGGTTTTGTCAATGTGGACATCAACGGCGCCGGCGGTGTCGGTACGGTGCGTTCGTTGTCCATCGACCTTCAGGGCGCCAGCGCTCAGTTTGTCCGCTTGGACTTCCGCAACGATGGCGAATGGTCATGGTTGGGTGAAGTGACTTTCACGGCGCAAAATGCGATACCGGAACCGGCAAGCATGATGTTGTTGTTGGCGGCTCTTCCGGCGTTGATGCGTCGTCGCCGAGGCGCTGATGTTGTTGTGGATGATTGTTGTGCTTAATGAAAAAATGACGCGGCTGCGAGGCTAACGCTTCGCGGCCGTTTTTCAGTAACCGATCCCGCATTGAAATCGGTCAATACGATGATGTCATCGTAGCGCGGTCGGATTGCTTGGGGTTCTCACGATGAAGCGGTTTTTGCCCATTACCGTTGCCGATGATTTAAGAGGCTTTACTTTGGTTGAACTGTTGATGGTGGTTGCATTGATCAGTCTCCTGATCGCGCTGCTTCTGCCGGCATTGCAACGGTCGAAGGAAGTGGCTCGCCGAACCACTTGTGCCACAAATTTAAAGGCGATCCACACGGGTTACCTGAGTTATTCCGTTGATGAATTTCGCTGGTTGCCGCAAACCACACGCGGCGGGTCAGGCGCGGGCTACTGGGTTCAGCAGAATCTTGCTGATGTGTTGGTCAATAATTACCTGGGAACCTATGAGGTGTATTACTGTCCAAGTGCGTTGATGGATGGGTTCATGACATATCCATCGTTGCCCGCCGAGCCGACGGCGCAATGGTGGTGGGAACGCTGGCAGCAGTTGGCCAATTACTACGAATACCGCGTGACGGGTTATGGCAGCAACTGCCACGGCAATCCAAGCATGCCCCAGGAATACCGGGTGCGGCGTAGTTCCGTTGAACCGTCAAGGGTACTCGTCCATGACGGGAATGAATTGGGGCCCGGCGGCGGTGTCGGCGAATGGAGTTGGCGCGTGGCGCACAACGACAACGTCGAGCCAGAGGGCAACAATGTCGTTCTTTTGGGCGGCAGCGTGCGGTGGAACGAGGGCGATCAAATGAAGCCTCGATGGTTCAACGGGGCATGGCAGGTGTGGTGGTAGGCCGTAGTGCAATGGCGGCAACGGCAGCCACGCACAATCGGTACTGATCCATGGGCATTTCAGGGTGTGGTTCCGTAAAAATTCAACTCCAACTGGGTCGATGAACGGCGTGACGTGTTTGCGCTGCCTAAGCCGCCCACGACGTGAACGGGTCAAATGCAAGGCGTTTGCTTGGAATCGCGCGTTACCCGCTGGTGTTCGATCCCGTTTATAATCAGTCGGATGTATCCAATAGCCTGCTGGCTGCAATCACAAGGCGTCCTCGCACGCGTGTTAATCTAACCGCCGGCGCACTGCTGTTGGAATGGAATTCCGATTTCCACTTATCGAAAGAGTTCACGACCATGTTGCCACAACGAATCGCCACCCGGTTTTTTTGTTCGCTGTCTCTGATCGCAGCGATGTTCCTTCCTTCGATCGCAGTCGCGGAACCGGCGACGCTGCCCGATCCCGATGGCAAGCCCGCGGACATGTCCAAACCCGTGCAGGTTTACATCCTGCTGGGCCAATCCAATATGCTCGGCTTCGGCTCGGTCAAACCCAAACGCGGCAAGGCCGAAGGTTCCCTCGAACACGCGGTTAAAGAGAAGAAGTTATACCCCTACCTGATCGACGACGCCGGCAACTGGACTGAACGCAAAGATGTTCGCAACGTCCGCGTCATGGGCAGCGGTACGGGCGGTACGCGCCTGATCACCAACGAGTGGATGACCATCAAAGGCGGCAACATCGGACCGGAAATCGGCATCGGCCATCACGTTGGGCATGCCACCGAGGCGCCAGTCCTCATTCTCAAGAGTTGCATCGGCAATCGCAGTCTCAGTTGGGATCTGCTGCCGCCTGGAAGTTCGGGTTTCGAGTTCCAGGAAAAAGACAAGAAAACCGGTGAATTAAAGACATGGATTTACGCCGCCTACAAGGAATCGCCCCTGCGCTGGGAGAAGGGCACCGAACCGAAGCCGATCGGCTGGTACGCCGGCATGCAGTACGACGGTGACATCGCCCGCGCCAAACAGGTGCTCGCTGAGTTGGACAAATACTACCCCGGTGTCAAGACCTCCGATGAACATGCAGGCGAAATCGAGAAACTGAAGAAACGCATCAAGGAAAAGGAAGATTTCGCCAAGCGCGCGCGCTTTACCGAGGAAGGCTACAAGAAGTTCCGCAAGGAACTGGCACAGTTGCGAAAGGATCTGGCGGCATTGCAAGCCCGTGCCAAGGGCTACGAAGTTGCCGGCTTCTTCTTCTGGCAGGGTGACAAAGACCGCTACAACGCCGGCCACGCTTTCCGATACGAGAAGAATCTTGTGCGCCTGATCAAGCAGTTACGCAAGGACTTCAACGCTCCCAACGCCAAATTTGTCTGCGCGACGCTTGGACAGACCAAGAAGGGCGCCGAAGGCAACGAAGGGCTCATCCTTAACGCCCAACTCGCTGTCGACGGCGCAACCGGCAAATATCCCGAATTCATAGGCAATGTCGCTTCTGTTTATACCCATCCGCTATCCAAAGGCGGTTCCTCCAACGGCCATTATGGTGGTCATGCCGAAACCTACATGAACGTTGGCGAGGCCATGGGTAAGGCCATGGTCGAATTGCTCAAAGCAGAAAACAAATGAACGCCCAATCTGCAAACCGAGGATTGCCCGGTGGACCATTGCGATTGATTTCCTTCCTGTTTTGGAATGGATCGATCGCATTTGTCGTATCAGTCTGATACTGGCATCTGCATCATTCGATCGAACTATTGATCCAGTCGCCTGTACCAGCGCTACATGGGTTGATGTTCGGTGCGGTGATCACCAATTCTCGATCCAATTCCTCATTTCCAGCGTCCAAGGGCCGATTTTTTTGCCCGACGACCCAAGAACGTCATCGTTCGCAGAATGACTTATAGAGACCGATAACCCGATTCTTCAGATCGGATGGATTGGCGGCATCAACGGCCACAATCTTTGGCGAACGGCCCGCATGATGCGGCAGGATGTCTCAGGACAATCCAGGGAGACCCAGTATGCCTTACATGACACATGGCGAACGTAACAATGCGGCGATTCGTATTCAGGCCGACTATCACGCTGGCGTCCGCGCCAGGCGGAACGGGGATTGCGGCACGGCTGCCCGCTCGCTGGGTAAGGTGTTGAATCATTGCCGACAGAATGGCATGGCTCAAATTGGCCACCGCGCGGCCAACCACCTGTTTGAACTCGAATACAGTCGGGCACGATTCGCGTCAGCCGGTTCTGCGGCTGATTTGAGTTTTCACTTCGCCAACGCATTGGGTGACGTCGATGGTGTCAACGTCGCCCGGTGCCAGAAGGCACTCATTGCGCAGGCGATGGGCCAGATTGATCGACAGTTCAGTATCACCGACCAGATCGAATCCAGTCCTCATATCGATGACGATAACGAGCTGGCCATGCGATTGGAAACGGCGCACCCGTTTTTTACCGTGCGCGTCAATCAACTTGAAAGCGAAATCGCTTACAACTTGCGGAGCGGCCAGATACCGATGCTGATGGTAACGCTGCCCAGAAAAGTTCAGGCTCAGGTTCAGTTTGAAGAAGATTGCGGCCGGTTCGAGAAACGCAGCCAGTTCATCACGTTGCAAAGCCGAATTCAAGTTCTGCGATGGAAGGCCGGATTCGCTGATGGCCTCGCTCTGGCATTCAAGTTGTCAGACGATGCCGTTGAATATGCTGAGATCGACAGCATGCCGGATCAGCGGTCGTGCGCGATGCTTCACCGTGCCAAATTGCACGCCTCACATGGTGATGCCGACGTGGCTGAACGCGATGGACGTGACGTTCTCGAACACGCCCAGGCCGGGCAATTCAAGTTGTACGAAATCGATGCACGCGTCGCGCTCGCTGAGGTGTTGGCGCGAAGTCACCACACGGGCTATCACCCCAGCCGATTCGCTGAAGCGCAGTCTCACACGCGACACGCCATGGAGCAGATTCGTCAGACGGGCTACCTCACGCCGATAGCGTTGGTCAAACAGTTGGCTGGGCAACTGTCGGTGCGGCAGTGGGATTGGTCAGGCGTTGAACAGCTCGGGACTAAAGACTTGGCGGATGAGCAGGTTTCGGCCCCAGTTACTGCTTCAGCCAAGCCGCCTCGGCCCCGGCCGGTTCTGATTTCGAGCAGTTCCAGTGAGCCGACTGTCAATCAACAATCCCAGGCGTCGTAAGCGTTATGGGAAACGCATATTCATTGGTATATGTCGCGAATTCAAGGAAATGGGGCAGTGGCGTCATCGTTTTATAAATAGTCCGATAACCATTATTGATTCTCCTGAGGGCAAAGTATTACGTAGACGTATTGTGTCCGACGAGTCGTTTGATTCAAACGCGGGAGGCGCACCATGCCAGATGCTCGGGACCGAGACGAGACGAATCGAGTGGAACTCTTTGACCATCGGGTATTCCTGAGGCGGTTCCTTGCTGGTGACCATCGAGCGGTCAGTGTTTTTCAGCAGCGGATTGATCCTATGACTAGAAAATGGCTTCGGCGAAAGCAAACACCGCAAGTGTATCCCGATGATTTGATCATCAATGTGTCGTCGGCTGCATGGCAGTTTCGCCACTCCTTCAATCCCGATGATAGGTTCCAGGATTGGCTCATTGGATCCATAGAAGGCAATGAATACAACGCCGAGGGTAAGTTTTCTGCTTGGCTCAAAGGCATTATGCATCACAAATTTTGCGACTTGCTGAATCCGCGCGAGACTGTGAATCATGATCTGGCGAACGACAGCCAGCCGGTCTTGATGGGGCCGATCTATGAGTTGATTTCTGAAGTGGAAATCCCAACATCAAAATGGGCAAGGAACATGATTCAAGGGCTTGCCGAAAGCCAGTCTGATTTGGACAAGCAAATCTTGTTTGCAAACAAAGACGAGCCCAAGTGGGCTCTTCAGATTGGCATCGAATTTGGCGTCAAGCGAAACACCGTGGCAAAACATTGGGAGCGACTGAAGAAGAAGTTCCACGAATTAATTGTGGACAAATTGATCGAACAGGTCTTTGTGGATCCACAAACAGCGGATGACGCGGCGAAGCAACTCTTTGATTCGATGAAAAACATCCCGGAATTCATGGAACTCGTCATGCAGAAGATTGACGAGCAAGATCACATTGGAGAAATGGAGGTGACCCGTGCTTCGAACTGACACCACTTCACTGGAAAGGAAAGCAACTATGGCATCGGCAGACGACACTGGTGTGCTCAACGGGACCGTCAAGGCTGACGGCTCCCCGATTGGCCAAGAACCCGTCATCGTGATCGACAGGGGCCAGGGCGGCATGGATGACCGCTTCTTTAAGGAGTTTGACCATCAGATGGACGACGCGCCAGACGACAGCCGCAACCCCATGCTTGCTGTGGGCGATCAGTCGGGGCAGGGACTCACGCCGTCGGCGCTGATTTCGCAGTTCATTCTTGCGAAAAACACCGGGCAGTCTGAGATGCTCCTGGATCATATGCAGGATGAGGTCACCGATGCGATCCCCGATGCACAAGCCCGCTTTGTCACGGAGGACCATGCCCGGGTGGAGTTACTGGGCACCTTTGCCGCCAAACTCACTTTTGGCGGCCAAACGCGACCGGGAAGCCTGTTGGCGTTCCTGGAGTTGCTCAAATTCCTCAGCGACTGCGATTCGCTGACCTGTTATTTGCCTGATGTGAAAACGAACCGCGTTAATCTGGCGCACACGCTGGGCACGATTCACTATGCTGACTCACTAAGTGGATTGGTCAAGCGGTACAGCCCACCGATGAAGTTGCGATTTGAGCCGCCTCAGATCATCGAGGACGTGGCGTTGCACCCGATCCTCACGCACTCGGCGTTCCGCAAGCGTGAGAAAATTCTTTCGGTCATCGCGTTGCCGTTCGCTTACGGTACGACCGGTCGCATGGCGATTGTGTTCTTGAATTACTCAAGTGAGGCGATCAGCGCGTCCAATCCGAAGTACCGTTTGATCTGCGAACAGGTTCCGCGCATGCTCAAGGATTTCAAACCGCGCGAAAAGAAGGCGTCGATTCCACTTCGCTTGAACAACCGTGAGTATGATGATTTCCTCAAGAATCTCATGAAAAACGGATGGCAGGGCGCCGATTCCATCCGGCAGTTGATGAAACTGGTATGTGAGATTCTTGACTTTCCTGATCCGTCAAGAATCTATGCGTCGTGGCATACGATTGATATGGATGCCGACTCGATCCTCCTCGAAGCGGTCTATATGTCTGGGCAGGCTGACGATTGCATCATGGCTGATTCTCAAAAACAGCCGTTGTGCGGACCGTTCGGCGTCGTGTCCCAAGTCGTGCGGGACGAGATTTATATCAAGATTGACGATGTGCTTGAAGAAACGGAATACCGCTATCTGCCTATGCCTGTCAAGGGAAAGAAGGTATGGGCGCGGTCGGAACTCGCTGTTCCCATGAGAGTGTTGGATGAACGAGCCATCTCCGGTGTACTGAATGTTGAAAGTCTTGATCCGAATGCATTCGGCCCGGAACACGTTGAGCAACTCGAGTTGATCGCCAATGAAATGGCGGCGGCGATTGATTCCCATCGTCAATTCGTTGCAAAAGCGCAGAACAAGATGAAAAAGGAATTCGTCAAGTCGTTCACCAGTTTTCTGAATCAACTGGTGCCGCCCAACGTTTCAAAGAAGAAGGGCAGAAAGCATGATTCGCCCCTGAAAGCGTTTCTGAAAATGGCGCTGAAACTCGATGACAATGTTCAACTGGTTGATTTCTATCCTTGGGATCACACACGCGGATGTTTTGATGTCCATCGTGGGGAGCAAGCGACACGTGACGGTTTCAAT
>JANQKH010000674.1 GCA_028281215.1 Phycisphaeraceae bacterium
CTTAATCACCGCCTGCATCCAGCGTTGCACGACATCGAGATTGCGGGGTTCATCGGCCATGACGATCCAAGTGGGGACTTTACTCCACCTCCGCTTCGACGCGGTGCAGGGGATGGAAGTATGTGTCGTCGCCGACACTAGCAGCCACAGTTCCGGATTCAGTTTCATCAGACTCCGCCTCGGCAAACACTTCCGGCTCGGCTTCCATGTAACCCCGCGCTTTGAGCACTTCGTTGTGCAGTACCTCAAACGGCGGAATGTTGGCGTCCCATTCAAGCAGGGTCGACACGCCGGCGGTCAATTCATGCATGCGCTTATACAACTGCCAGACGGGGTTGATCACGTGATCGTCGTGCGTGTCGATGATGTGCGTGCCGCAATTGCTGTGACCGGCAAGGTGGCATTGCACGATGCGGTCGTGCGGCACGGCATCTACAAACTCGAACGGATCAAACTCGTGGTTGAAACTCGACACATACACGTTGTTCACATCCAGCAGCAACCCGCAGCCGGATTCGTTGGCCATGTGAATGATAAACTCCCACTCGCTCATGGTGGAGTCGGCGAAAGTGACGTACGTCGACGGATTTTCCAGCACGAGCGGGCGTTCAAGGATGTCCTGCACAACACCAATGCGCTCGACCACATGCTTGAGTGTTTTCTCGTTGTAGGGCAACGGCAACAGGTCGTGGCTGTTGCGCGTCTGCACACCGGTCCAGCACAGGTGATCCGACACCCACACGGGTTTGACATCGTGCGCGAGTTTCTTCAAACGATCGAGGTACGTGCGGTCCAGTGGGTCGGTGGAACCAATCGACATCGACACACCGTGCATCACAATCGGGTAGCGTTCGGAAATCTGTTCGAGCACGTACCGCGGTCGACCATGACTGTCCATGAAGTTTTCGCTGATGATCTCGAACCAATCGACGTCGGGCTGATGTTCGAGGATGTGGCGAAAGTGGCAGTTGCGCAGGCCGAGCCCGAGTCCAAGGTTGGGATGACCGAGGCGGGTTTGGGGCATGGGGTGGATTCCAGTGCGTGCTAATCAATTCCGTTGCCGGGACACAATCCGGCGGTGGGAATCGAAAAAGCCCGGCAGATCACGTTGTCGGCCGCAATCCGCCGGGATCCATACGCGTCACCGTGTTTCAATCGGCGTTGACGCACCGCGTCAGGCGCAAAGTTAAGCGTCAGGCGCAGCGCCGAACTTCTTGCCTTCCTTGTTCATTTTGGCTTCGAAGTTGGCTCGCGCCTTTTCCCACATCGCCTTGTCGGTGATGGGTACGGCACAACCGCCTTTGCCTTTGCATTCATTGACCGCGGCGTTCTCACCACAACCACCCTGGCCTTTGCAAGCGTTATGGCCTTTACAAGTGTGCTTCTCAGCGGTCGCGCACTTGCCCTGCCCGGCGCAGTCGTTGCCGCCGCCGGCACCGTGGCCCTTGCACGCATTCAACCCGCGGCAGGCATGCTTGGCGGTCGTATTTGCGCCTTTGCCATCCTTGTTTGCACCGTCGGAGCCGCCATCCTTGCCGTCACCACCACACCCGGTCAAGGCGGCCCCGGCGACCACCCCGCCGAAGGCGGCGACGGACAATTTGCCAAAATCACGCCGTGTCATTCGTTCTTTCATGGTCATATTCCTTTGCATCCTGTCTTTTACCAGTCGGCGAGGATCACCGACGCGCTCACGTGCCGCCCGCGCACACGACGAGCGACAAGAAATCAAAATGAAATCGACTCGGCGCCGTCAAGCGCCGAGCCGGGTATGTTTGGGTCAATTGGGCGCATCGCCGAACGCTTTGCATTCGGCCTTCATTTTTGCTTCGAAAGACGCGCGGGCTTTCTTCCACATGTCGCCCTTCATCGGAACGGCGCATTTGCCTTGGCCTTTGCAGGCATTGGCGCCCGGGTTTTCACCACAGCCGCCCTGGCCTTTGCACTCGTTGTGGCCGGCGCAGGCGTGATGCTTGGCGGTCGCACACTTGCCCTGCCCGGCACAGTCGTTGCCGCCGCCGGCGCCCTGGCCTTTGCAGGCGTTGAGACCTTTGCAGGCGTGTTTTTCACCGCTGCCGCCTTTGGGTCCGTCACCGTCGGTCTGACAGCCGACCATGCCCGCGCCGGCAACCACGCCGCCAAGCGCAGCCATCGACAGTTTTGCGAAATCACGTCGCGATAGATCTGGTTTCATAACCATCCTTTCATGGATCGAGGAACTGGGACTCCCCATGGGACTCTGGATACTTCCAATCTAACAAAACCAAGGGCCGTATTATTCACAGAAAGACCGTCATATACGATTTTCTGCGAATTGACACCGATAGACAGCCGCAAAGACCGGCGTCGTCCGCCACATACCGATTCCGTATTTGTGACTTGTATTGCAACATTGTTCGATCAACGGTTGTACGTATGAACTACAATCATTGGATGAATCAAATGAAAAAAGTGTATCCCCGACACCTTCCACGTATCTGGCACACGCCTTGCCTGCTTCTCGTCGCGCTGTGCTCCATTTCACCGTCAACGTTTGCCGCACCGGCTGCCAAACCCGCAAGCTATATGCGCACAGTCAACGTCGATGAAAATGTGATGCGGCTGGACATGGCGGCGCGCACGTTTGTGCCGATCAAGGGCAACGGACCGACGATCACGCTTGTGGCGGCGATTCACATCGGCGACAAGGATTTCTATAACCTCGCCCAACTCTGGCTCGATGCGCAGGATCTCGTGCTCTTCGAAGGCGTCGGCGATGAACACATGCGCATGGACCCCGACAGCGACGCCTACCGCATCGAAAAAACCAGACGTTCGATTCGTCACACCGCCATCATGCTCGAACGGTACAAGCGCTTGAAAAAACAATATCCGGCCACGCTGGCGGAATTGGTGTCGACGGTGGCGGAATACGATGCGATCAAAGGCGCGCGACTGCAACGGGCGACAAAGGACGGCTGGTCTCAGCCCTTGAGATACAAGGTGAGCAACGGCGCATTCAAACTGTTCAGCCTCGGCGCAGACAACAAGCGAGGCGGAAAGAAGACCAATCAGGACTTGCACCTGACCGACCAGAAAGCGCTGACCAAACAGGAAATCGACCCGCAGGGGAAAACCGGCATCCAGGCGGACATGGCGGCGGCGCTGGGCCTGGCGTTTCAGTTGCACGCTTTTGACACCGGCAAGCCCAACTACAAAAACAGCGACCTGACCGTCGATCAACTCAAACAGCGTATGGCCAAGTCCGGCGCGGACCTCAAACCGCTCATGGGCATGATGGACGGCTCATCCATGCTGGCTGGGTTGCTCAAGGTCGGCCTCGGTTTCATCCGCAGCAACCCGCGCATGCAGACCATGGTCAAGATCATGCTCATGGAAACACTCAGCCAGTACGGCGACGACATCGGGAAAATGAAAGGTGTGCCTGCTTCCATGCAAACCATGCTCAAAGTGCTGATCGAAGACCGCAACCAGGCAGTGATGGACGACCTGAAAAAAGAGTTGGCGAAGAAGAAGCCGGCGGGCTCGATCGGCGTGTGGTACGGCGCCGGTCACATGCGCGACCTGGAAATCCGCATGCGCGAGCAACTGAAATACCGACCCGCAGGACAGTTCTGGCTCCCGGCAATCACGATCGACCTCAACCAGGCCGGCATCAGCAAGCAGGAACTCGAAGGCATGCGCAAGATGCTGATGCAGTTGAACTAATCACACGGTCAACCCTACACTTTGCCTGTTGTGACTGTGGTACCCATCCATCCGCGGTGTGAAAGACTGGCGACCAGCACGGTTGTGTTTTGTCTGACCGGCGTGCTGATGCTCGCGTGGGGTTGCCGACATGATCCGCAGGCGAACACGCGGTCTTCAAACGGTGTGGCCTCGACTGATCCGGCGACACCACTTGAGTCCGAATCAATCCCCAATCTCTATCGTGTGACACCGACGTTGTACAGCGGCGGTCAACCGCACAACGATGCGGCATTCACACATCTGCAAAGCCTGGGTGTCAAAACGATCATCAGTGTGGACGGCATCACACCAGACGTCGCAACCGCCAAACGTTTCGGCATGCGCTACGTGCACCTGCCGGTCGGGTACGACGGCATCAAACGCCGCGATGCGCTGGTGATCGCCAAAGCCGCCGACACACTGGACCAGCCGGTTTTTATCCATTGCCATCACGGCCAACATCGCGGCCCAACCGCGGCGGCGCTGGCGGTGATGATCGCCGACGGGTGGTCCAACGAACAGGCGGTCGCATGGATGGAACAGGCGGGCACGTCGCTGCATTACGAGGGGCTGTACCGATCGGTCGAAACGTTTGCACCACCGTCGCGGCAGGTGTTTAAGAACGTGCTGTCTTCGTTTCCTGAAAAGGCGGCGCTTGAACCGTTCACCGAATCGATGGCGCGGATCGGCCAACTGTTCACCCATCTCAAACAGTTCAAGGCCAACGGGTACGAACCGATCAAGCAACACCCCGACCTTTCGCCGGCCCATGAGGCGTTGCTCTTGAACGAAGCCTTTCGCGAAGCGCAGCGCTCGGACCAGACCAAGGGGCCATTCGCCGATGACATTGCGGCAAGCGTGGCGGCCACTCAGAAACTGCATGATGCGTTGGTGCAATGGCAAACGACCGGCGATCCCCAACACGCCCGCACGGCCGATCAACTTATGGTCACCATCAGTCAATCGTGCAAGCAATGCCACCGACGAGATCGCGACTGACTGCTTGGTCTTCCCGTTTATCGGTCGCGCTTCGTGTCGAACCGAGGGTGACCACATCTCGTAACGTCAGTCTGTATCGATTATGCGTTCCAGCCAGTCAGTGTGGCGTCCAGGCGCGCAGACGAAACAGCATCGCACGGAAGCCGAGGCCGAAAACGGGCGATTGGGCAAGTGACGGTGCGTGGTTCTATCAGGACGCGTCACCGGACGAGCATCGCGGCCGTGTGGGCTGGGAACAGGAGGCGATCTGAGCACGAGTGTATCCATCGAGTCTTCATCCGCCATCGGTACGGCGCCGGTCGCCGACCGCGCGGGGTTGCTGCGCGCGGCGATGCTGATTGCGGGTGCCGCCGGCGCGGGGTTGCTGAGCACCTGGTCATGGCTGTTCGGCCGTGTCGATGGGAAGTTTGTACTTGATGACCGCGGCGTGACGCTTGCCGTGTTGCCCAATCTACTGGTATTCGGCGCGGTCGGCGGGGTGATGCTCGGTTGCGTTGGCATCCTCTGGGCGCTGCTGAAAGACACACGGCTGCGCGGGTTCATCAGCTTCTGTTTCAACTGGTTCAGAAATCGCACGGCACTGGGTTGCCTGGTTGGGTTGGTGGCGGCGTTCGGCGCGGTGGATCTTTATGAGGTATTGATCGACGCTGAGGCGATTCGCTGGAACCGTGACGCTGAGCAAAACCTGCGGGCGTATATGGTGCGTGAAGACCTGCGGGCGTGGCTGCTGTTCGGTGCGACGGTAATGGCAGCGCTGGCGATGAACGCGGCGTTTCCGCCGGGGCCCGCCTGTCCGGCGCGGGCGGCGCGGATGAACGGCATCTTCGATCGGCCTTCCAAAAAAATCCACTACGTGATCGCCTTTGCCGCGCCGGTTATCCTCGGCAGTGCGCTTTGCGTGTTCAGCCTCGACGGGTTGCCGCACTTCAGTGATTCGTTGACCTACCTCATGCAGGCGCGCATGCTAGAAAACGGGCAACTGGCGATGGACAAACCGGCGCATCCGGATTTGTGGATCGGGTCGATGTTCTTTGTCACCGACGGACAGAAACTGACCGAAGCCGGTATGGCGTATGAAGGCACGCGTATGTTCGGCAAGTACCCGATCGGTTGGCCGGCGGTGCTCGCGGTGTTCGACAAGTTTCACGTCGGCTTTCTCGCCAACGCAGTGATGTCCGGCCTGGTCGCGGTGATGACTGGCATGCTCGCGTCGCAGTTCACGAGCAAACGCATCGCGGTGATCGCCGCGTTGTTGTACGGGTTGTCACCCTGGGCGTGGTTCAACGGCGCACACTTTGCCTCGCATGTCGCGTCGACTGTGGCCGTCACCGGCTTCCTTTGGATGTACCTGCGGGCGTACCGGTTGAACAGAACAGAAGGATCAACATTGCCGTGGGGCTCAGCGTTGGGCGCAGGGTTGTTCCTCGGCGCAGCCGTTCTCGTAAGGCCGTTTGACGCCGCCATGTTCGCGCTGCCCGCAGTTGTGTTGACCGTCGGCCTGCTGATCCGCCAACCAAAATCGTGGCTGCCGCTGGGCGTGTTGATCGCGGTTGGCGCGATGGTCGGTGTCGGGATTTACTTTGGAACGAACATCGCCACGACCGGCGTGCTGAGCAAGTCGCCCTACAGCCTTGAGGGTAGATGGAACGCCGACTGGGAGCCGTCGATCAAGTCGATTGTCCATCGCGTGCAGTTTCAGTGGGCCGAGTTGAACGCCCGCTTCCCCGGCTATGGGTTCGGCGGCATGACTGCAGCCGTGCTGGGTTTGATCATCGCCGTGCGGACGCGCGTGCTGGACCGTGTCGGGTTGGGGCTGACCATCGCATGCGCTTCGCTCTTCGTCGTGGTGGCGTCGATTTTCCTGTTCACCAACGTGTGGTGGGGCCCACGCTGGCTACTGCCGGTGACGCCCGTGATTGCCATTCTCGGCGGCGTGCTGATCGACGCGGTGATTCGGGCGACACAGGGCGAGGGCTCGTGCGCCGTAGACGCGAATCAGTCAAACGCCCAACCGGCG
>JANQKH010000447.1 GCA_028281215.1 Phycisphaeraceae bacterium
CATTCTGCACATGCACAACAGATCGACTTCGATGACGAACATTTCACAGCTACCGTGTTGGAAAAAATCATCGGCGAACCGGTCAACGAAGCGCAGTGGAATGAACCGCACTTTGAGCGGATCGGACAACTCACCGGTTTCCTGCATCGCATCGGTGAGGCGTACGTCGCCCCGTCGGGCAGGGAACTGACCGAATGGGATCATGTGCCGGAAAACTGCTTGTCCACACATCTACCTGACGATCAACGTCAACTACCGCAACTCAGCACACAGGCGTTTGATTACATGACCGCGATGAAGCGCCACGATCAAAGCTACGGCCCGATTCACTATGACATTCACGCAGGCAACTACCTCATCACCGCGGATGATCGGCTGGTGCTGTTCGACTTTGAAAATTCGTGCCGGGGCCATCACATCAACGACATCGCTGTCGCACTTTACTACGCCATGCTTCATCAACTGACGACGGAGCCTGACGGGTTCGATGAAACGTTCATGCCCGCCTTCTGGATCGGTTATCAGCGGGAACGTGAAATCCCGGAGCGGGAAATCGAACATATCCCCTGGCTGTTGTTGAATCGCGCTTTGATTGTCTACGGCTACCTGTTCAAGATCTGGCCCGACGAGCAGGACGAAACGCAACAGGCTTTTGTGCAACGCGTGGAGGACGGAATCGAGCGCCTGCGCGCAGTGTTGAACATCTGATGGTTGGCGTCGTTCAACATTCGTGATGGGTTATCCTGTGCACACAACCCACGATGGATACTGACGATGAGATTCTATTCAACAGTAACGCTCCTGCTTTTGGCAATGATATGGATGATCGGCTGCGACGGCGGGCTGATCGGTGGGCGTTCTGACGAAGCGAAGGCGGCGGTGTCGGCGTCGAACATGCATCAGTTTCACATCGCCATCAATGCGTTCAGAGTGGAGCACAGAGCCGGCTTCGGCGAGGGTGACTCTGGGCCGCTGGGTTACCCGCTTCAACTTGAAGATGTGCGACCGTATGTGGGCGACTATGACCAACTAATCAAAAACCCGCGCACAGGTGACGATCCTGGTTACGAATACGTGCCGCCGACCGAGCACATGGCCAACGTGCCATTGATCTACGAACTGAAGGGCGGCCAGCGCGATCCGGAAGGTTGGGTGCTCTATGTTGACGGCAGTATCAGCAAGGGTGTGCGTGCGAAGGGAAAGTGAGCATTTGGCGCGCTCTGCAAGCGTCGTGCGAGGACACTGTGGCGCGCAAAGCCCTTGCCACAAGCACTCTCGCAAGTCTTGGATCGCACCCCGCATCTCACACGGCCGCGGCTTCCTGTTTCGATTCGCTCGCCTGCGCCTTGGCGATGGGGGCGGGTTCGGCGTCCCATTTGATCAGGCCGGGTTCGGTCGAGCCGCGGAACAGTTCGCCGCCGGGAATGATGCGGACCGCAAAACCGTGCCGCCCACTGGTGTTGGGTGAAACCTGTCCGATAAAGCGGTGGCGGTTGCCGTGTTCCAGTGGGCCGTCGTGTTTGAGGTCAGCGGCAGCGCCTTGGGTGATCTTGCCGTCGTTGTCAACCAGCCCGGAATACACCTGCACGCGCACCTCTTCGGGCAACAGGTCAGCCAGGTCAACCACAACGTTGATATCGAGCGTGTCGTTGACGCCGAGCGCGCGATTGAGGTCGGCGTCGACCGATTCGACTTTGAGGTTCGGCCAGGCGTTACGGAGTTTGACCTTCTGATGGGCGAGGTCAATTGCTTTTTGCACGTTGCCGTCGGCGTCGCTGAGCATGCGTGAGCGTTCGAGCGAGGGCATGTAAAGCTGCTCGGTGTAGTCCTGCACCATACGGTTGGTGTTAAACGCCGGCGCGAGGGTAGCGATGCATTTTTTCATGTGCGCGACCCATTCGCGCGGCACACCCTGACGGTCACGGTCGTAGAACATCGGCACGATGTGTTTTTCGAGCAGGTCGTAGAGCGCGGAAGCTTCGATGTCGTCGGCGGCGTCCTGGTTGGCGTAGGTTTCGCCGCGCCCGATCGCCCAGCCGAGGCCGGTCTCGTACGCTTCGTCCCACCAGCCGTCCATGATCGAGCAGTTGAGCACGCCGTTGATGGCGGCCTTCATACCGGACGTGCCGGACGCTTCCATGCCGCGCTTGGGTGTGTTGAGCCAGACGTCGCAACCTTGCACGAGGTAGCGCGCCACGTGGATGTCATAATTCTCGATGAAGACAATTTTGTGGCCGGCTTTACTGTCGCGCGCAAAGTGCACGATTTGCCGGATGAGATCCTTGCCACCGCCGTCGGCCGGGTGTGATTTGCCGGCGATCAAAAACTGGATCGGCTGTTTGGTGTTTTCAAGCAGCCGCTGGAGGCGGGCCATGTCGCGGAACAGCAACGTCGCACGTTTGTACGTCGCAAAGCGCCGCGCGAAACCGATGGTCAGCGCGTTGGGGTCGATCGCTTCGAGCGATTCCTGCACAGCACGCGGGATCGAGCCGCGGGATTCGAGTTGCTGTTTGAGTTTGCGTCGCGTCCAGACAACCAGGCGATGCCGCCTTCGTTCGTGCACGCGCCACAGTTCATCGTCGGGCACGTCGTTAACACCTTGCCAGACGGATTGGTCGGCCGGATTGAGTTGCCAGTTTTGGCCGAGGTAGCGGTCGAAGAGGTACGTCAGGTCGCTGGAGAGCCAACTTCGCGCGTGCACGCCGTTGGTCACATGGCCGATGGGCACTTCGTTTTTCGGCAGTGCGGGCCAGATCGATTGCCACATGTCGCGACTGACGACGCCGTGCAGTTTCGACACACCGTTGGCGAAGTCGCTGGTACGAATGGCGAGCACGGCCATCGAGAAAAACTCGTTCTTGTTGTAGACATTTTCGCGACCGAGCGCGAGCAGGCCTTCCATGTCCAATCGCAACGAACCGTGATACGACTTGAAGTAGCGCTGAATCATCTCCGGCGGGAAACGGTCGATACCGGCGGGCACGGGGGTGTGTGTGGTAAACACGTTGCTCGCCGCGGCTTTCTGTCGCGCTTCATCGAAGGTGATGTTGTGTCTGTCGATGAGCATCCGAATGCGCTCAAGCGCAAGGAAGGCGGAGTGGCCTTCGTTCATGTGGCAGACGTCGGGCTCGATGCCCATCGCCGCCAGGGCGCGCGTGCCGCCGATGCCGAGCACGAGTTCCTGCTTGATGCGCAGTTCCATATCGCCGCCATAAAGTTGACTGGTGATGGCGCGGTCGGCGGCGTCGTTCTCCGGTACGTTGGTGTCGAGAAGGAACAATTCAACGGTACCAACCCGCACGCGCCAGACCTGAATGAAC
This sequence comes from Phycisphaeraceae bacterium, assembly GCA_028281215.1. Lineage (GTDB taxonomy): Bacteria > Planctomycetota > Phycisphaerae > Phycisphaerales > Phycisphaeraceae > JANQKH01. The sequence goes on from JANQKH010000447.1 coordinate 3,321, forward strand.
ACGTCGCGGCCGGGCATGTGTACGCTGACCTTCAACGGTTTGTCACTTCCGTTGCCCTCCTTGACGCGCGACAGCGGCAGGTTGGCGAAGTCGAGGTCGGGGTAATACTCCTGCTGCCAGCCGTCGGCGTTGAGGTATTGCTGGAAGTACCCATGCCGATAGAGCAGTCCAACGCCGATCAAAGGCAGGCATAGTTCGGACGCCGACTTCAAATGATCACCGGCAAGGCAACCCAGACCACCGGAGTAAATCTGCAGTGACTCCGTGATGCCGAACTCCGCGCTGAAGTAGGCAACGTTGAACTGACCGGCGTCGGCGAACTTCTTGGTATGCCACGGCTGGCGCGCCAATTCGCGGTTCATGGCTTCGACGACGCGGTGCATGGACGTGAGATAGCCTTCGTCGGCAGCGCGCTCGTCAAGGATTTCCTGCGGGCAGGAGCCGAGCATCTTCACCGGGTTGTGCTTGGTTTCATTCCATAAGCCGCGGTCGAGGCGCACGAACAGTTCCACGGCCTCGGGATGCCACGACCACCAGAGGTTGTAGGCGATGTCGAGCAGCGGCCGCAACGGTTCGGGTAGCGACGGAACCACTTTGAATGAACGGATACGAGCCTGATCAGGACTGAGCATGACCTTTTCCCTGAATGAATGAGTTTGCGTTGGTTTTTATCGGACGGCCCTATTCTACGCTTCTTGCGCTAGGGACCGGTTATGACAGTTGAATCGGTTCGATCGATGGGCGACCTTGACGGCGGAGGCTTTATATTAAGAGAAGTCAGGAACGGGAAACCAGCCCGAAAGACCGGCCGGGAAATGCCTTAAGTGTGCCGGTTCATCTCATGAGGCGCCCTACCACCCTACGTAGGATCGGCTTGAATCCTGTGCCCGGCTGGTGTTCTCATTTTCGCCTACTCGCTGATCCGTTGAACGAATTCAGGATTGACCACCCAATACACGCGCCTTGTGGCGGAATTTCATGCAAGTTGTCCTGGGATGTGTTTCTATATCAAGTCACCGAATCAAACGCACTGACCTTCAACTTCTCGTGGCCACAGTAAAGGCAGCGGGGATGGCGTTGATTCATCACGCGGTGGCAGTTGGAGCATTTGGCGACCTGGCGGGTGACTTTGCCGTCTTGCGTGCCGTCGAGCAGGTCGATTTGCTTGACGCGCTCGAGTAGGTCTTCCTCGGTGAGGTTGGTCTTCTCGCGGAGCAGGGACCAGACGGCCATGTTGACCAGTGTGAGCCGATCCAATCGCTCCATGAGTTGCCAGATTTCTTCCTGAGACACGTCATTGCGTTGCGTTGACGCATGGCTTGCCGCAGCGAGATGTCCACCGGCGTAGCCCCACATGAAGTCGTCGATCATGGTTGACCTCCTTGGAGGGATTATAGGGGGAGTGAAGGGAGGTAGAGAATGTAAAGGAGGTAAAGAATGGGGAGACCCACGGCATCGCGGTCATTCTCTACCTTCTTTGCCTCCATTACTTCCTCCGCAAAAAATACCCCCACCACGCCGCCACTTCGCGTGCCATGTAATACGGCTCAGCTCGAAGACGGTAGCGTTGCCTCGCGGGCACGGTGTACGTTTCGACGCCGTGTTGCTGATAGGCCATTTTGATACGGGGCAGGTGGTAATCGTGACTGACCACGAGCACACGGTTGAACCGGTGTTGCCGAAAGAGGGGCGTGGTGTTTTGCACCGTGGCGCGGGTGTTCAGGCCTAGCAGGTCGAGGTGGGTGTCATCGACGGGAATACCGCGTGCGACAGCGAAATGTTGCATGGCTTGGGCTTCGTAAATGTCACCATCACCTGGTCCACCGGAGAAGATCAGCTCTTTGACGACGCCTTGCTCGTAGAGTTCGCAAGCCGTGCGGACGCGGTCTTCGAGGACATCGGACAGCGTCCCGTCGGCATAAGCGCGGGCGCCGAAGACAACCGCGGCGTCGGCCGACCGCCGGTAATCGCTTTGGCCGAACCAGATCATCTGCGACAACGGCAAGCCAACGACGAAGGCGGTCAACACCGCGCCGCCGGTAAGGCAGGTGCACAGTTTCGCATAGATGGTTTTGCAGTTCGATTCGCGTCGCACTGATTGTTCTGTTGCGGCGGCCCGCTTGCCGAGCATCAAGCCAATCAAGAGAGAGGTCACCACGGCTGAAAAGGGCACGGCGTGGGCGAGTTCGGCTTGGCCGCGCGAATCGATTGCGATGCAGGTGATGGCATTGAACGCGGTGATGACCGTCAGCGCACCCATAAGCATCAGGGTGATGCGCCGGCGAACCGGTGACATATCAGGTCGACACGCAAACGCCGCCATCGCCGCGCACGCTGCGGTCAGGAGCAAGGTCGCCAGCGGCGCAGGCATCCAGCGCAGGTCGATCCAGAGCAGATTGCCATCGAACCGGTTCGCCCAGCTGGCCGCCGCGAGATTGAACAGGCCAAACCCGCCCCAGACCAGCGCAACCTGTCGGGTGAGGGTACGAACAATGCGTTGACGGGACATGTTGATGAATGGCATGCCGGTGGTATCGGCGAAGCAGAACGAGACACTTGCAGGAATCGGTGGGCGGTGAAATGGAAATCCAGTTGGGTGCCACAGGATTTGCTGGGTAACTACACGGAACCCGTCATTCCCGCGCAGCCACATGATTATATAAAGGCAGATTGTCCATCATTCGGTAGAATGTGCATTTGGTGGGCGGGCCTTTTCGCGCGGTTCATTCGGAGCAATCGGTGCCGGATTCGAGTCACATTGCCGCTGAGTTGGTGGATGAGATCGCGGTATTGCGTGCGCGGTTGGCGATGTTAGAACGGCAGGCCGAAGCAGTGACCGAGACGGAGCGCGCGTTGCGCGAGAGTCGGGTGCGACTGCGGTCGGTGGTGGGTCACGCGCCGATTGTGTTGTACGCGTTGGACCGTGACGGGGTGGTGACGCTGTCGGAAGGCAAAGCGCTTGAAGCGATGGGTCTCAAACCGGGGCAGTTGGTGGGCGAATCGGTATTTGAGTTGTACGCCGACCGTCAGGACATCTGCGATTCAATTCGCCGTGCATTGTCGGGCGAATTGTTCACAGTCAAAACCGAGGTGGGTGACCTTTGCTTTGAAACACGGTATACCCCGTTGCTGAACAAACAGGGCGAACCGGACGGCTGTATCGGTGTGGCGATGGACGTCACGCAGCGACAGCGCACCGAAACCGCGTTGCGCGCAAGCGAAGAGCGGTTTCGCATGCTGGTGGACAACATCCCCGGCGTGGTCTACCTCTGTCAAAACGATGAACGCTACACCATGCTCTTCCTCAACGATGCGGTCGAACGACTGACCGGTTACGAGAAAGAAGCGTTTCTAGAAGATCGAATCAGTTTCGTCGATCTGTTTCACCCGGACGATGCGGCAGGCATTGCCCCGCCGGTGGACGAGGCCTTGGCGCTTCGTCGGCCGTTCCATCTGGAATACCGGCTCAAGCACCGCGAAGGCCATTGGGTCTGGGTGGAAGAGACAGGCGTAGGTGTGTTCCGCAACAACGAACTGGCGTTTCTGGAAGGTTACCTTTCGGACATCACCGAGCGCAAGAAAGCTGAGCAGGCGATCCAGGAGGCGCACGACCGATTGGAAGCACGGGTGGAGGAACGAACGCAGGAGTTGTCGCGCGCCAATCGGGGATTGTCGATTGAAATCACCAAGCATGAAGAAACGTCGCGTGATCTTCGCCACGAGCGCGACCTGTTGCAGGCGTTGATGGATCACATGCCGGACTACGTGTTCGTGAAGGATCGTGAAAGTCGTTTCATCGCGGCCAATGCGGCACAACTGCGCAACCTGGGAGCGCCAAAACTGTCGGAGGTTTTGGGCAAGACGGACCGCGATTTTTCGGATGCGGAACTGGCGGACGGATATATCGCCGACGACCGCCAAGTGCTGGAAAGCGGTGAGGCGCTGATCAACATCGAGGAGGAAACGGTCAGCGCCGACCGTTCCCGGCAAAAACTGTTGACCACCAAGGTGCCGTTGCGCAACGAACAGGGCGAGGTCACCGGGCTGGTCGGTATCGCGCGCGACGTGACCGAGCTTCAGGCCGCACAAGAGGAAGCGGCGCAGACTCAACACACGCTGGCGCACGTGTTGCGCGTGGCGACGGTAAGTGAAATGGCGTCCGGCTTGGCGCATGAGTTGAACAATCCGCTGTCGGCGATCACCAATTTCATCCGCGGCTGCGAGCGGCGCATGGACACGGCCGATCTAAACGAATCGGAATTGCGGTCGATCCTGTCGCAGATCAAGCAACAGGCCGACCGTGCCAGTGGCATCGTGAAAACCATTCGCCGACACGTGAATCCGCGCGATGTGCAGCGCGAACGATGTCAGATCAACGACGTGATTCGCGAAGCGGTCGGGCTCGTCGCAACCGATCTTCGTCAGCATCAGACCGAAATCCAGTTGAATCTCGATGAAAGTTTGCCGCCAACGGAATTGAACCGGGTGCAGATTGAACAGGTGATGTTGAACCTGTTGCTTAACGCGATTGAGGCGATGGCCGGCGCCGACAGTGCGAAGCGGCGGATTACCATTACCACGGCTACAGTGGAGCGATCCGAACAGATGGGGCAGACTGAGCAGGCGGGGCCGGCGGTCGAGGCGGTACAGGTTACCGTCGCCGACACTGGTCCGGGCATTGACGGTGATCAGGCCGCAGGCAGTTTTGAGCCGTTTGTCACAACCAAGCCGGACGGGTTGGGCATGGGCCTGTCGATCAGCCGATCGATCATCGAATCGCACGGCGGCCGACTTGTGGTGTTGCCGACGGGTGCATCAAGCAGCGCAACAGCCGGCGCTGTGTTACGCTTTCACCTTCCCGCGCTGGGAGCCGCTCCATGAAGACCAAACCCACCGTGTTCGTCGTCGACGATGACCAGGCCATGCGCGATTCGCTGAGCTGGCTTTTGGAATCGGCGCACATGCAGGTCAAAACGTTTGATTCGGCGCAGGCGTTCCTCGACGTGTATGAGTCGGACCAGACCGGCTGCGCGCTGGTCGACGTGCGCATGCCGGGCATGAGCGGCCTGGAACTACACCGCGCCATGGACCGCGCCGGCATCATTCTGCCGGTGATCATCATCACGGGTCACGGTGATATCGCCATGGCCGTCAACGCCATGAAAGCCGGCGCGTTTGACTTTGTCGAAAAACCGTTCGACGATAAAAAACTGCTCGAACGGATCGCCGCGGCCATCGCATTTGACGCTGATGTCCGACGACAACTGGTGGACATCAACGAAATCAGGCGTCGCATGGCTCTGCTCTCACCACGCGAGCATGAAGCGATGGAACTGGTCGTCCAGGGTCACATGAACAAGCAGATCGGCCAAGCGATGGGAGTGACCGAGAAGACCGTGGAAAGCCACCGCGCCGCTGTCATGCGTAAAATGGAGGCCAGCACCGTGGTCGAACTCGTCCGCATGGCGCTGGCGGTGGACACCGATTTTAATAGGGGATTGACCCACCAGACGAAGGCGACGTCAATCTCGTGAACAACCCTCAAATGCAAATTGATGCCGACGGGTCAAAGCCGACCTTCGGACCATTGACGGACGAAGAGCGTCTGGTGGTCTGGCGCGAACTAAGCGCCGGCACGGTGACCGCAGCGCGCATTCTGCTTCCATTGCTGGCGCTCGCGTATGGGGTGGTGATCGCCGAGCGAACGTGGTGGAAGCCCGACATGGAGTCGGCGGTCGCTCCCATGGTTTCCGCTTCCATGATGCTCGGATGCTGGTTTGTCTTCCTATTGGTTCGTCGGCCGGGATCCTGGGTGCAGTGGCTTATGTTTCTGCCGTGTTGCACGGTGGTGGGTATGGAGTTGGTGGAGTACCACCACGCCGTCGACCGTTCTTCAAATCTTTACATCACGCTCGTATTGTTGGGCGCGTCGCTGTTGTTGACCGCCATTCCACCGATGGTGATCTGCGTTTCCACAGGGCTTGCTGCATGGGCGGTGATCACCCTGCAAACCAAGCATCCGTCATGGTTCTCCACCATATACGCACACGTGCCAACCGTACTGGTAGGCGTGTCGGTGAACCTGGCCCGGCGCCGGCTCGTCATTCGTCTATGCCGCTCGCGGTTGCGCGAACAACATCAGCGTGAAGCGCTCCAGGAAGCGCAGAACGATCTGATCGAAAGCGATCGGCGGTTCAAACAGTTCGCCGATCACAGCGAACAGGTGTTCTGGATCAACCAGTGGGATCCGCCGGCCGTGCTCTATGTGAATCCCGCATACGAAGTCTTGACCGGACGATCGATCAAGTCGCTCAAAGAGAACCCCGCCGATTGGCTCAACAGCGTTCACGAGGATGAGGAGCCAATGGTGCGGCGCGCCTACAAGAACATGCTGGAAACCGGGCGATTCGACGAGGAATACCGCATCGTTCGGCCCGACGGCACTCAACGATGGGTCCGCGACCAAGGCGTGCCCATCTACAACAGCGACGGAATCGCCGACCGTGTTGCCGGCGTGGTGTCCGACATCACCGAGCGCCGCAAGGTCGAAGATGCGCTCCGCGCCAGCCAGACCCGCCTGTATAACCTCGTGTCCAGCATCGACGGTATCGTGTGGGAATGCCAGCCCGACGGCATGCTGTTCACCTACGTCAGCCAGGCCGCCGAATCGATCCTGGGTTTTCCAACCTATCAATGGACCAATGAGCGCGGGTTTTGGCCGAGCATCATCCATGCTGACGACCGCCAGCGCGTGCTTGAGTACTGCAAAGCTCAGACCGATGCCGGATACGACCACGAAGCCGAGTACCGATTCATCGCCGCTGACGGCCGCGAGGTATGGGTGCACGATCGTGTTCGGCTGGTGCGAGATGAGACCGGTCAGGTGACCCACCTCCGTGGCGTCATGTTTGACATCACAGCCGCCAAAGTCGCCGAAGAAAAACAGTTGGCCAGCGAACAACGCTTCCGCCATCTGTTTGAACAATCGCCTGATGCCGTCTTCGTTGAATCGCTCGACGGCATCGTGCTCGACGTCAATGACGAGGCGTGTCGGCTTCACCGTATGACCCGGCAACAGTTGATCGGTAAGCCCGTGCATGAACTGGCCCCACCGGAGGACGCCGAAACAGTCAAGCGCGAATTCCCGCGCGTCGCATCCGGCGAACTGACGTTTTTCGAAGGCAAAAGCCAGCCACTCGACGGCGAGCCGGTCACCGTGGAAATCCGCGCTGGTCGAATCGATTACGAAGGTCAACCCGCCTTGCTCCTTCAGGTCCGTGATATGTCCGAACGCATCGCCGCCGAGCAGGAAAAGCAACTCATGGCCGCGCAGATCCGCCAAATGCAAAAGCTCGAAGCCGTCGGCACGCTCGCCAGTGGCGTGGCGCATGACTTCAACAACCTCCTCACCGCCATTCAAGGTTTCAACGACATGGCCCGGCAACAACTGGCGCCCGAACATCCCGTGCAGGAACACGTGGAGATGATCGAGCACGCCGCCGAGCAAGGCGCCGGCGTCACCCGCGCGCTGCTCACGTTCGCTCAAAAACTACCCACCCATAAACGCACCGTTGACCTCGGCCAAATTACGCGCGACACCGTCCGGCTCCTCCACCGGCTCATGCCCGCCAACATCGACCTGCACGACGTATGCATCGATCGGCCCGTTTGGGTCAACGCCGACCCACACCAGTTGCAACAGGTGCTGATGAACCTGGCGATCAACGGTCGTGACGCCATGCCCGGCGGCGGTGAATTGACCATCACCCTCGAAGACATCATCAACCCACAGGGGCAATCGCTCGCGCAACTGACCGTCATCGACACCGGCGCCGGCATGACCGAAGACGTCATTCAGCGCATCTTTGAACCGTTCTTCACCACCAAGGAACGCGAACAGGGCACGGGACTGGGCCTGGCGATCATCCACGGCATTATCAAGGAGCACGCCGGCGCTATTGATGTGCAATCCACACCCGGCGAAGGTTCCACCTTCGTGGTCCAACTGCCATGCTGCGACGCGCCGGAACCGACTTACGAACTGTGGCGGGATCCGCAACCCTCCCATGAAGGCCAACGCATCCTCCTGGCCGAAGACAATGAATATGTTCGCGCTATCATGACGTCCACCCTTCAAGGCGAAGGGTTCCACGTCGTCGCCGTCGGCGCCGGTGACCGCCTGCTGGCTGCGTTCGACAAACACCGGCAACACACCGCCGCCATCGTACTCGACCTCGACTTGCCCAAAGTCGACGGCGAAACCTGCCTACAAACCATCCGACAAACCGATCCGAACGTTCCCGTCATCATCGTTACCGCCAACGCCCACCGCCTGCTCGACAGCCAACATGCCGACTCCGTCGCCCTGCTGTCCAAACCCTTCCCCATGTCCAGCTTGATCGATGTGATCAACGTACAACTCGCGGGGGATACCTCCACCGGCGTGAAGTGAACATTGGTGTTTAGTTTCTTCATTCAACAAACCGAGCCGGACACTATGTGCTCGGCTCGGATGCAACTTCGATTTGAATGGGTCGGCAGGCCCTTGAAACGATTCTCTACCAAACCATCACCTCAATGACGCGCCTCGCGATCAGGCCTCATCCAACAGTTCCACACTGTTGAACTTTTTACCTTCGAGCATTTCAAGGCTCGCGCCGCCGCCGGTGCTGACGTGGCTAACCTTATCGGCGAGCTCGAACTGTTCAATGGCGGCTGCGCTGTCGCCGCCGCCGATGATGCTCGTTGCGCCGTGATCCGCGGTGGCCTCCGCGATTTCGGTGGCAATGCGTTTGGTGCCAACATGGAACGGCTTGGTTTCGAACGCGCCCATCGGGCCGTTCCAGACGAGGGTGGTCGCTTTGCCGATCACCTCCGCGTAGGCCGTGACTGTTTTCGGGCCGATGTCCAAACCCATCCAACCGTCGGGGATCTCCTCATCACTGACCTGCGTTTCGGTCATGGAGGAAAACTCTTTGCCGCAGACGTGATCGACCGGAAGCATGAGGTCGGCTTTGGCTCGGCCGGCGTGGTCGAGAATCGCGTGTGCGTCCTTAAGCCGATCGCGCTCAACGAGGCTTTTGCCGACGCCCTTGTCCTGCGCGAGCATGAAGGTGTACGCCATCGCTCCGCCGATCAAAATGGTGTCGACGGTGTCGAGCAGGTTGGTGATCGCGCCCATTTTGTCAGACACTTTCGCGCCGCCGAGGATGGCGACGAACGGACGTCGTGGATCGCTGATCGCTTCGAGCAGGTATTGAATCTCACGCTGAAGCAGAAAGCCGGCGACGCAAGGCTTGCCCGCGGCTTTCATCGCGTTGGGCACAGCAACCATCGACGCGTGATCGCGATGCGCTGTGCCGAACGCGTTGTTGCAATACACATCACCAAGCGCAGCCAGTTGCGTGGCGAACGATTCGTCGCCTTTCTTTTCCTCCTTGTGGAAGCGCAGGTTTTCCAAAAGCAACACATCACCGCCGGACAGACCGCCCACCGCGGCCGACACCTCGTCACCGATGCAGTCGCCGACGAAGCCCACGGGTTTGTTGAGCAGTTCGCCAAGCCGATCGGCGGCGGGCTTGAGACTGAACTCGGATTGCACGCCCGTGCCGTCAGGTCGCCCCAGGTGGCTCATCAGGATGAGTTTGCCGCCGCGTTCGATCACCGATCTGATCGTTTCCAACGCCGACTCGACGCGTCGGTCGTCGGTGATCTGTCCATCCTTAAGCGGCACGTTGAAATCGACGCGCATGAGCACGCGCTGTCCGTTGACATCGATATCAGCAATGGTCTTCTTGGCCATGATCGCGTTTCCTTGTGAGTGCGGCGCCGGTTGAAACACCACCATCGGCGCGGGGCGACATGATAGCGGTTTTTGGTGGGGGATTTCGGATGTCGGACGAGTCGACGCTGTCGGATTTCATTGGATCGCGATGTATTGTTCAATCGCATGCTCATCACCGCTGAGCAACGCCCGACGCAGGTGTGAGGAAAACGCCCATGGCGGATTCGTGGTGGTGGGGGGGGCGTCGCCAGTGACCTTGTGCAGGTGAAGGTGTTCGATCACGCGGGCTTGCAGGGCGGTAACGCCCTGGCCGGTTTCGGCGCTGATCAGCAGGGGATGGTCGGCGTGCGTGCCCATGTCCGGCGACACTTTGGTGTCTACCAGACCCGTTCGCTGATCGACTTTGTTTACCGCCCACACGTCTGGTTCGCGCGGCAGCGCGGCAGCGTCCGGCCAGTCGATTTCGCCATCGCACAAAGCGATGAGCACGTCGGCGTGTTCGACCACGTCGTTGGCCAGTTGGATCGCCGCCTGTTCGATGACATCGTCACTGTGCCGCAAACCGGGCGTGTCCAGCCAACGCACGGCGATGCCGTCGGTCACTGGAGAAGTCGACTGGTACGTCAACTCCGCCATGCCGCTGACCCAATCGCGTGTTGTGCCGGGCAGGTCGGCGACGATGCTCGCCGAGCGACCGAGCATGCGGTTGGTCAACGTGCTCTTGCCGACGTTGGGTCGACCGGCAACGACGACGGATGGCGCGATGACCAGCCGATCAAGTTGATCGGAACGTGCGATGATGTCCGCCGGCTCGGGCCGGTCATCTTCACGTTGCTCGAACCAGCGTTGCCAGGCTTGCGGCTGGGCGAGCAGTTGATCGACAGCAGCGGGACTGGCGGCGCGAGCGACGGCGGCAAGCATGTCGGCTTCAAGGTTACTCGTCGCTTCGGGGTACATCTGCCGCGCGGGAATGTCTGCTTCGATCGTGACGCCACGCACGATTAGCGCTTCAATGATGCGTTGTACGACGCGCGGCCCGCCGTGTGGCATGAGTTGTGCATTCGTGTCGCTGATCAAACAGGCGAGGCCGGTGTCAATGTCCGCGAAGTTAACCAGGTAAAGTCGACCTGATTGCCATTCATGGCGGCCGGTCAAGGCACGCAACGGTTCGACTGCGTTGTCGCCGACGATTTGCACGATGGCGACAGCGCCGGGATTGCCGGCGGTTTGAATGGCGGCGCGGACGGGCATGGGGAAAGGTTAACGAGAAGAGCGCGACGTCACATCAGCCTCATTGGTCCCCGGCTCAGCCGGGAAATCGCCAAGGGTACGGGAACCGTCATTGCATTTGCGTCAAACGGTCAGCCGATCGAATCATACGAAGGGAACATGATTCGGCCGTTGGGGAAGTTGATCACGATGGATGCCGCGGCTCCAACCGCCGGCCAGATGTAGGGCGTCATCGTGCCGGAGATCAACACAATCGTCAACGAGAAAAAGCCGCAGCCCTCGGCGATCGCCCACAACACCAGGTTGCCGTTGGTATAGCCTTGCGGCGTGACCACTTCGCCTTCCCAGTGTCGTTTGTAGAACTGGTTTCGCAACGTGTAGCCAACGAAGAGTCCGACGAAGAGCATGCCGCAGTTGATATAGAACAGCAAGTCGTGCATGGACTTCAGGTCGGCATCGCGCGAAGGTTCCGCTTTGACCACGAGCACAACGCCGAGGAAGACAAGCAACCCGATAAGGATCGACGCCCATAGGATGCGCAGGGTGAGAAGCGCCTTGCGCGGGTCGGTAGGGAATGGTGAATCGTCGTGGTTGGGCATGATTACTGTTGTTGTCGTAAAACTTGTGCCATGACTAGCAAGACCTTTGTGCTAGGCGGAATCGATCACCCGGCCTAGCATACCTTCATGCAATGCAACATCGACGCCAAGGGCAAAGCAGTGCGGATGGTCAGCGGGCTGATCGTGACCGGTCTGGGCGCGGTGCTGCTGTTGCTCGCGGTGTTCGGCGTGCTGAATGAAACGTGGGCGTGGATCGCGGCCGGCGCGCTGCTGGCACTGGGTGGGTTTCAGATTTTTGAAGCAAGGGCCGGTTGGTGCATCGTCCGGGCGATGGGGATTAAGACGCGGATTTGACCGGCGCGGATTGGACTTGCGTGGATTGGACCGGCGCGGTTTCCGTCGCCGGTTCGGTGGGCGGTAATTCATAGGCAAGTC
>JANQKH010000464.1 GCA_028281215.1 Phycisphaeraceae bacterium
CTCGGCCACAAACGTGTCGGGATGTTCGTTGGCGTTAAGTCGGTTGGCGGCTTCCACCAGCGAATCAAATCGGCAACAGAAACAACCGCCGGAGATTTCCTCGACCGCGTAACCGGCGGCAGCGGCGACATTTGTATCCACAAGGCCGACGCTTTGATCGTTGGTGATCAAACCAATTTTTTTCCCCCGAGTAATCAGGTGCTCAGCCAGTTTCAAAACGGCCGTGCTCTTGCCTGCGCCGAGAAAGCCTCCGATCATGATGTAGCGAGGCGGTGACGTGACGGTATCGTTCATAATGAGTTCTCGGTGGGGGTTACTCATGTGGCGGGGAATCAAGTTGCCTTGCCTTGCACTTTGTCGATCGCCAAGTCGAGGATGCCGGTGTACCCATGCACGTCGACGGCATCGGGTTCCGGCTGACCTCGAAATTCATACAGCCAGCCTTCCGCGTAGGTTTCCCGGGTGAGCAGTTCTATCTGCTGCGCCAAGGCCGGGTTTCCACGGACAAATTCCCCTTCTCCCACGGAATACAAATCGGTGACAGCCTTAAATCCTTCCACCCAACCGATGGTTTGACCAATTTTGATCAAATCACCGGTCTTGATCTCAAAGTCGAGTTCCACCAACTCGCCCAACATACGGGTGGCGAACCGTGTGAAACCGACGCGCCAAAGGTCGGATTCCAACTGCGAGAGCCAGAAGTGAGAAGCCGTGTAGCGATGTGCCGTGGGCAGACGCGATTGAAACCGCGACCGGGAATAGCGAACAAAGTGATCCTGGGGTTCAGTCATGGCATGCATCACGGAAATCGAAGCCCCCCAATATAGGGGTTTCTGGCCATTCTGTCGCCAAATGAACCACATTTCATTGCTCGCGAAAAATACCATTCACGTGGTTTTGTGGTATAATCGTTGTCATGTCGGGCGAATTCTGCGCCCTCGCTGAACTCAAGCGAACCGCTGTTTTCGGGACGTGGCAGAGTCGGCGTTAGTCCGTGTTGGATCGATCGGTCGGAAGAGGGGACATCAGCGTGTTGTTTTTTAAGCGATTGCCATCGCGACGGAATCGAAGAAGACTTTTATCGAAACGAGAAACCACGCTCGCTTCTCGCCGATCGCTATTTCGCAGTGAAGCGTTTTGGCGCGGTCTGCAAACGCTCGAGCAGCGCCTGTTGCTCGCGGTGACCAATTGGATCAATCCGCTTGGAGGCAATTTCAATGATCCGGGAAACTGGGACAACGGCGTTCCCGGCTCTGACGATGACGCGACCATCAACATCGACAACACCTTCGAAGTGGTCATCTCAGGTGGGCATGCGGTCAACACTCTCACGCTAGGCGACGCGTCCAACGGAAATGCTCAGAATCTACGGATTGTGACCGGCGGGGATCTGTCCATCATCTCAACAAGTACTTTTCATGAGTCTTCCGGATTGTTCATGGAGGATGGGAGCAGCCTTGATATCGGTGCTGATCTCGATATTCAAGGCGTTGCGGAATTCTCCGGCGCTACGATCAACGGTGCAGGAAATCTGAATCTCGCGTCAACGGCTGGATCCACTGCCGACGATACTGCATTCAGCACGAACGTCGAAGTGAGCGGAGCACTTGCCATTGGGGGCGGGACGCTCGCCCAAAGTGATTTCATTATCCAAAACAGTGGAACGGTTGTCGTCGATCCGACCAACAGCGTGCTCTCCGGCGGCGATGTCAACTTTGAAGCCCAGAATGGCATCGACAACTTCGGAACACTGACACTAAGTACCAACGATGGGGGAAGCGCCAATCTGTTTCTTGATGTGGGATTCATCAATAACTTTGGAAATCTGTTTTCATTGCAGGATTCAGGTACCGGCTCCAAGTTTTTAATTGGCCTGTTGAACAATCAACCATCGGGCAACGTGTTCATTTCCGAAGAACTCACTATCGATGATGCGGCAAACGATGGCAGTCTCAATCAGGGATCGATTAACGTCAATCCGCTCTCCTCGCTAATTTTCACCGGCGATTTCACGAACAACAACAACATCCGCGTTCTAACGGTTGAGGGCACTCTCATCACGGAACAGGCTTTCACGCAAACAGGTGGGAATACCCTCTTGTCCGGCGGGTCTATTCTGGCCAATGGTGGCTCATTCGAACTCGACGCCGGGGAATTGCGGGGCAATGGCGTTGTGTCGACCAACGTGAACCTCGGTACCGGCTCATCTGGTACCACGGCGACCATCTCGCCAGGGTTGAATCCGACCGATACCAATGTCATCACGATTGGCGGCAACCTGACATCGGGGCCGGAAGGCGAAATCCTCATTGAAATCCAGGACGTAGGAATACATGACCGCGTTGATGTTTCGGGTGAAACTGATTTTCAGGCAGGCAACGTTGCGATTGAGTTGCTTGGCGGATTTGAGCCGGAGTTGAATGACACGTTTGATGTGGTGACCTATTCCACCCTCGCGGCGTCCAATGCCATCGTCACCGTGCCTGGTCAATCCAACGGTGTCATTCTGGAACCGTTCTTTCAATCCACTGAACTTCAAATGGTTGGCACGCCGGATGTCAATGCGACCTTCCTTGGTCCGTCGCCCTACCTGGAATTGGCGGACAGTCCGTTCCAGAACATGCCGCTTGATACCTTCGAGATTGAAGACTTTGAGGACGGCCTGTTCAATGTTCCCGGTGTCTTGGTTGTTGCGAACGGTGATAGCGTTTTTGTGCCAGGTAACGCGACCGACTCAGTTGATGCTGATGATGGCGTGATCGATGGCCTCGGCCAAGATGGATTCTCTTACGTCGCAGATGCATCACCAGGCATTCGCTTCGAATTCGACGATGCCGTTCTTGGTGGATTTCCGACCCATGCGGGTATCGTCTGGACAGATGGAGTAGGAAATATCACATTCGAAGTATTTGATGCCGGCGGTAGTTCGTTGGGAACAATTACCGGTGACCACGCAGACGGCTCGTTCTTCGGGACAACGGGCGATGATCGCTTTTACGGTGCTATCAGTGAAACTGGCATTTCTGCAATCTCGATATCAAACGATAGTGGCGTCCAAATTGAAGTTGATCACCTGCAGTTCGGCTTCGGTCCGCTTGGTTCCATTGAGTTAGACGGGTCGGTGTTGACCATCACCGGCACGGACGGTGATGACAACATCACGGTTACCGGTACGGCGCCGGGCGAGGTGAGCGTTTTCGGCAATGGGGGCGCACTCAATGCGTCGTTTGCCGGCATCACCGACGTTGCAATCATTTCCAAGGCCGGTAGTGACACCGCCGTGCTTGATCTGCAGAACGCCGGCATCGAGGTGTTCATCGACGGCGGTGCGCCCTCAGCTTCCGACACCGTGATTGTCTCCGGTACGGCTGGCGATGATCAGATCGTTCTGTTCACTGACTCGATTCAGGACGGCAACGGCAACGAGATCGGCGTGATCAATACCGAGCACGTCATCATCGATGTCAGCCAGGACGGTGAAGACGACGTCACCGTCAACCAGTCTTTCTTCGGGGGGATACGAACCACCGAAGTGGTGGGCGGCGGAACGGGCGAAGACCGTTTGATTGCTGACACCAACCAAAACGATCAACTTATCAGTGTCAACGCCAACACGGTGTTCATGCCGGAACTCACCAGTCGCCTGACGTTCCGTGGGGCAGACCAAGCGGACCCCGGTACCGACCGCGCGATTTTCTCCGCGGTCAGCCCGGATGGTGAAAGCGTGATCGTGACCGGGCCGGATGACAACGCCATTGCAGTCTACAACCGGGACAGCGACGGCACGTTGACTTTTGTGGAATCGCATCAAAACGGTGTGAACGGCGTGACCGGCATTGAAACAGCCAACGCGGTGGCGTTCAGCCCCGATGGCCAAAGCGTTTACGTCGTCAGCACGGTGTTCACCGGCCAGCAAGTGGCGGTGTTTGATCGCAACGCGGACACAAACCAATTGACGTTCGTGGAGTCGTTTGAAGACGGAGTCGGCGGAATCAACACCTTGCAGGCAGCGTTCGGTGTCACCGTCAGCGGCGATGGACGATTTGTCTACGTCTCGGCGTCGGGCGCCGACGATGCGATCAACATCTTTGAGCGTGATCTGGACACTGGTGAATTGACGTTTGTCGAAGCCATCCAAAACGGCGTCGGCGGCGTGACCGACATGGACGATCCCCGCCACGTGGTCATCAGCCCGGATGGCAACCTGCTCTACACCACCAGCGCGACTAGCGATTCGGTCGTCGTGTTCGGTCGTGACGCCGAGACCGGCCAACTCACCTTCCTGCAATCGATCGTCAATGGCGCGGGCACAAACAACACCATGATCGACCCGTTCGATCTGGCGGTTAGCCCGGAAGGCACACACCTCTACACCGCGAACGATGGCGGTGATTCGATCAGCATCTTCGCGATCACGCCCGGCGTTGGCACGCTGAGTTTCGTCGATGATTTCCTGAACGTCACGGACGCACCCAATCTTGATAACCCCACCGGGATCGATGTGTCGCCGAATGGAGAACGTGTGTTTGTCGCCAGCTTCAATTCCACCAGCATCACTTCACTGGCGAGGAACCCAATCACCGGCGAACTTGCCTTCCAGGAAGACTTCACCGATCCCGCGATCAACGGCCCACGCCATGTCGTGGTGAGCCCGGACGGTCAGCAGTTGTATGTGGCTGCGGAGTTCGCTGACGCGATCGGCACGTTCGACATCCAACAGGAATCGGCCGTCAATTACGACAACATCGATACGATTCAGATCAACACGTCAGACGGCAACGATTCCGTTTCGATCGAAACGGCCGGCCTGCCGGTCAATACCATTTTAGTAAATTCGGGCGCGGGAACGAACGACCTCACACTTATCGGTGATGGCGACAGCAACGATGACTTTTCCCTTTCCGGCAGCCAGATCGACCACGATCAGTCCTCCACCGCAGTGGTGCTGAATAGTGTGAGCAGTGTGGCGCTCGATGTCACCTCGATCGGTTCAGATGGAACGGACAACATCGTTGTGTTTGCTGATTTCGTGGGCACGGCCGAATTGAGTGTCCTTGGCGACGGCGGTGGTCAGGATCAACTGTCGGTTGCCACCAACGACGATAATCAGGATCTTGAAATTGACGGCCAATCGCTGCAAGCATTCTCGGGTGGTTCATCCAGTCGCGTTCAATACACGGGCATCGACGTACTTAACGTCACCACCGGCACCGGCGACGATGAAATCTCCATTGAACTCGAGCAACCCACGACCGTGCCGAATGTCATCAATATTGATGCCGGCGCGCCCAGTGCATCGGACACGCTTTTCCTCGAAGACGAAGATAGCGACGACACATTCACCCTCAGTGGCGACAGCATCACACACAACACCGGCGTGGTGAATCTGACAGCCGTGGAGCACGTGGTGATCGACGCGACCGGTCGCGGCATCGACAACATCAACGTGAATCAGGATTTCACAGGCGCAGGCGTGTCGCTGGACGTGTTCGGCGGCGGCGCGGCGCCGAATGTGACATTGCGACCGGCTGTGCCACAGACGAATTTGGAATTTGGCAGCAGTGTGTCAGCCAGTCTCGACGGCACGCAGATTGTGGTTGGCGTGCCGGAAGGCAACGATGATGCCGGTGAAATTGTTGTGTTTGATACGGTCGGCAATTCGCTGTTTGTCATCCAGCATCCCAACCCCGGTCTGCACAGCGGGGGTGAACCGTTGGGCTTGGGCGTTTCCGTGCACGGATTCCAAGCCAACCAGTATTTCGCCGGCGCGGAAGGTGCGGATGTGGGCGGCAATGTCGACGCAGGCGAGGTCTACCTGATCAACTCCGCCGGCACAATTGTTCAAACGTTCTCCAATCCGACACCTGAGGTCGACGATGCGTTCGGGATCGCCATCGATCTAGTTGTAGTGGATGGCCAAGAAAAACTGGTCGTGGGCGCCGATCTGGTTGACGTCGGCGCCAACGTGAACGCTGGCGAGGCGTATCAGTTTGATCTCGACGGTACGCTGGAACACACCTTCCTGAATCCCACCCCCACGGCAGGCGATCAGTTCGGCCTCACGCTGACTGCGGTTGGCGACAGTTTGGTCCTGATCGGCGCACCGGCCGGCGACGATGGTGGGTCGGTCGGTCCCGGCGAAGCGCATCTGTTTGACGCCATCACCGGCAACTTCATTCGCACATTCAGCAATCCCACGCCCGATGTCGGCGATTTCTTCGGCGCGGGGCTGGCGGACCTGGGCAACGGCCTGATCGCAATCGGCGATCCCGGTGATGACACGGCTGCGCAAGACGCCGGCGCGGTATACGTCTTCGACGTTGCCACCGGCGCATTGGTCAACACCGTGTTCCTCCCATTTGCCGATGAAGGCGCCGGGTTCGGCGTTTCCATCGAAGCGTTCGGCACATCGCCATTTGGCGGCAGCCTGGCGCTGGTTTCATCGCTGGCGGTTGAAGATGTGAACCGAGACGAGGGTAGTGTGTTCCTTGGCGATCTGGTCACGGGGCAGTTGCTCAATGTTGTTCGCAATCCAACGGACGCGTCGTTCACGGATGACCTGTTTGGCCTGGACGTTGCCGTGGTGGATCAAAACCGGTTCGTGGTGGCATCGTCCGGTGATTCGGCCGACGCCCAGTCCAGCGGCGCGGCGTTCCTGTACGACATCTCCGACTTGTTGGAAAGTAGTGACACATTAAGCGTGTTCACCAGCAACAATTCGCAAACGGTCACCCTTGACTACAAAACGATCAACGCAACCGGCAGTAGCAGTTCGTTGCCAACACTTGTCTCGACATTCACGACCGGCTTTGAAGGATGGGCGGAAGGGGACAACGGCGCGGGTAGTTTTGAGCACTTCCTGACCGGCGGAAATTCGGATGGTTTTGTCAAACTCACCGACGTGGACGTGGGCCCCAACTTCTTGGTATCAGCACCGGAACGATACCTTGGTGACCTGACCGGTTATGACAACGGTACTTTTAGTTTCGACGCATTCATCTTCCCGCAAGGTGGTGGCTCTGCCGCAACGTTTGGCGTGGTTACCATTTCCGGCCCGGGTGGAACCGCGACGGTTGACGTCGCGACGGCCAGCATTGACCGCGGCGAGTGGCTTACTTTCTCGACGGAGTTTTCAGCCACGGCGTTCGGTGTCGCCCAGCCCCTCTGGGACTCCATTCTTGCGGACGTGACGGAGTTAACAATCAACCTCGAGGAGGTCAATGGCGCCGGGGATCAAACAGGATTAGACAACGTCATCCTCGCAGCAAGTAACGCACTTTCCGAAGAGTTGACAATCAAGTATGCCGCATTTGATGCGGTCGGCGTCACGACAGGTGACGCCGATGATCACGTCGATGTCGCTTTTGCGTCACTGCCGGAAAACCTTGTCATCACCACGGGCGGCCAGACCGGCGCGGACAGTGTTCGACTGGTCAACACCACCCTGAGTGATACGCTTGATCTGACTGGTTCGACGGTGACCAATCTGTTCACCAGTATTGGGCTCAGTGATGTTGAAAATCTGACAGTTGAAGTGCTGGGCAACGGTTTCGACACGGTCACGATTGTTCAGGATTTCGACGGCGCGGCGGATGTGGATGTGCAAGGCGGCGGCGCGGAGCCGGACACGCTCGTCCTTGCGGCGGTGGACGGCGACGACCAGGCGATCACCGTCGGTGACGGCACGGCCAACATCGTGGAAGCCCCCGATGCTCCGCCGGCGCAGCCGGTGGTCGACGTCGGTTCCTCCATGTTCGTGATTCAGCCAACCCTGTCGCCGGTGGTGACCGTCGCAGGAGTGGATATACAAAGCGCGGGTCTCGAACCGGACGACCTGGCGTTTGCCTTTGCCGACGCGAAGAATCTATTTGGATACGTTGACGCTTCGACCGGCGTGTTCCGGTCGATCGGCGTGCTTCACACCGCTGACTTCTCGCGCATCTTTACCGACGTTGAAAACTTAACGGTCGATCCGCTCAACGGTGAACTGTACGCCGTCGGCAACGGCGGGACACTTATCAAGATTGACCCAAGCAACGCTGTGGTCGAGGTGATCGCCGAGTTGAACGTTGGTGACCTGGATGCGCTGACGTTCCATCCACTGACCAACGAATTGATGGCGATTGACGCCACCAGCGCCACGAACCCCGGCACGCTGCTTCGGATTGACAAGGAAACCGGTGAAGTGCTCAGTGCGGTGGCGCTGGTGCAGCCGGTGGTTCATCCGTTTACCGATCCAAACAGCCCACAGATCCCAGACAACGGTGTGGTCGATCCCAAGGTGGACGGCCTGGTGTTCAATCCGACCGACGGTGTGCTGCTCGGCATCTATTCGTCGCCGGGCGATCCGAGTTTCCTCGTTTCGATCAACACCGCGACCGGTCAGATGACCACCATCGGCGCTGCGTTCGCGGATGACGTGACGGATCTGGCGTTCGACGCCAACGGTGATTTGTACGGTGTGCTTGGTGACACCGGCGCAATCGGGGATGGTGCTGCCAGAAGCTTTGAAGGTTTGGTGAGGATTGACGTGCAGACCGGGCTCGCCACGCCGGTCGGTTTGTTCAATCCACTGAGCACGACCAAGCCGATCGGCATGAGCGGGCTGGTTTTCGCCAATTCCCTGATCCATGCGGATACGTCCCTTTCGCAAGCGCCGCCGGTCCTTCAGGAAGCGGATGGCGCCAGTGGAACGATCAACGTCACATTCGCCGGCTTTGCCAACATGGACATCGAAGGCGGCGACGGCAACGATCTGATCACCATCGACGACATCACCGGCGGTCCCAACATCACCGTGCGCGGCAACGACGGCAACGACACCATCGACGCCTCCGCCAACACCACCGGCGTCACCCTCGAAGGCAACATCGGCGACGACATCCTCATTGGCGGCAGTGGCGATGACACCCTCTCCGGCGACGTCGGCAACGACACCCTCAACGGCGGCGCCGGTACCAACATGCTCGCCGGCGGGTTCGATGACGACACCTATCAATTCAGCGAAGGTTTCGGCGACGACACTGTGTTGGAAGGATCCGATGCCGGCACGGACACCATGGACTTTTCCGGCGTGACCAGTCCGCTGACCATCGACATCGGCAGCATCACTGTCACTGACGGCAACAACACCGTGGTGCACAACGACGAAGAGATTGAAAACATCATCGGCGGACCAAACGACGACACGATCATCTTCAGTGACGGCGCAACGGTGGCGGGTGGAACCGGCACGATCGACGGCGGCGATCACGTGGTCGGTGATACGGTGGACTATTCGGCGTATTCCACACCCGCCACAGCGGACCTCGGCGCGGAAACCGGCACGGGTGTGTCGAGCATCACCAACGTTGAAATTGTCGTTTCAGCCGGCACGTTCTTTGTCACCAATACGAGCGACAGCGGCGCAGGCTCACTGCGGCAAGCGATTATTGATGCCAATGCGTTTGCCGGTGATACCACGATTGTATTTGACATCAGTGACGCCGACCCTGGAGCCGAAGATATTGACGCTGACCCGGAAGTGGATGTTTGGCGAATCGGCATTGACGCCGCCCTGCCTGCCCTGGCCGGCAGCGTCACGTTAGACGGCTCCACGCAAACGGACATCGCCGGCGATCGCAACGCGGTCGGCCCCGAAATCTTCATTGACGGGGCGCCGGGATTTGCCGATCCATTCCGCAACGGCCTGGTTCTTACCGGCGGCGGCAATGTTGTTCTCGACGTGGGCGTGGTCAATTTTCCAAGGCAAGGCATCCTCATTCAGAGCGACGGCAACACCGTGCAGGGGACGTTCATCGGCGTTGATCCGACCGGCACATCAGGACAGCGCAATAACGACAAGGGCATCTTCATTGACAATGCCGCCAACAACATCATCGGCGGCAGCGGCGCAGGTGAAGGCAACCTGATCTCGGCCCAGAACAACCAAGGCGTCTTCATCACCGGTGCGGGCGCCTTCAACAACACGCTATTCGGCAACTTGATTGGCACGCAGATTGACGGTAGTTCCGCATTGGGCAACGGATTTGAAGGCGTATCCATCCAGGCGGGCGCAAACAACAATGTCATCGGTGGCATCAATCCCGGCGAAGCGAATACGATCGGCTTCAACGGGTTCGGCCGCGGCGGCGTCGTACTCAGCAACGACGCAGGAATCGGCAACCAAATCCGCGTTAATGCGTTCATCGAAAACACCGGGCTCGCAATTGACCTCGGCATCGACGGCGTCACCAACAACGATGCCGGCGACGGCGATGTTGGCCCAAACAACCTGCAAAACTTCCCCGTCCTCACGCTCGCGGAAGTCAGCACGGAAACCCGCATCGTTGGCACGCTCAACTCGACCGCGAATACCACCTTCGACATCGATCTCTACGCAGCAAACCCCGCTGATGCGAGCGGCCACGGCGAAGGATCTCTGTTCCTCGGGACAACCCAGATCACGACTGATGGTTCAGGCAACGCCAATATTGATTTCACGACGCCGCTCGAATTGCTCGTTGGCATGTCCGTCACCGCAACCGCAACCAATGGGGACGGAACATCCGAATTCGCACAAAACATTCAAGTCGTCGAGGCACCCAACCGCTGGATCGGCGACGGCGCACCTGGCGGTGATGATTCCGGCAACTTCAACGACGCAGCCAAGTGGAGTCTAGGTGTCGTTCCGGATGCGGACGATGACGTCGTAATCGACCTCGACGGCACGTACACGATCACATCCACTACCACGCTGACGATCAATTCGTTGACGCTTGGTGCAACCACTGGCACGCAAACGCTGGCACTCAACGCGGGCGGTTTCACCATCAACGACGCCAGCACGGTTGGCGCCAACGGAATCATCAATCTTGGCGGCACGGCCGGGCTGTTCGGCACCGGCCCAATCGACATTGACGGGCAGTTCAATTACTCAGCCGGCACCATTGAAACGACGGTCAATGTGGCCGGTGGCATGGATGTTTCATCCAGTTCCACCAAGACGCTTCGCAGCGGCGGAACCATCAACCTTTCAGGCGTAGGCACGTTGACCGGTAATGGCGCAATCAATTTCAACAACGGAACGTTCACTATCCAGAACGGCGGCCTGCTTGATCTGCAAGTTGACAACAACTTCGCAAACGGCGGCGGCACCAACGCCTTCAACATCGATGCAGGTGGCGAGTTGCAACGCAGCGGCGGCAGCTCCAGCAGTACCTTCTTCATCGCGGTCAACAATGATGGGACGATCGACGCCCAAAGCGGCCGCATCGACATGGCGGTCGGCGGCACGTCGGGCGGCACAGCGATCTTCAATAGAGAAGCCGCCGGCATCATTGAATTCGGCGGCGGCAATGCCAGCCTTGCCGACGGTGCAACCTTTACAGGAGCGGGTACGACCGAACTCAATGCCGGTACGATCGATTTCGCCGGCACCACCAATGTGGCAGGCACGTTCGAGTTGGCCGGCGGCGCCGTTGCTGGCGCGGGTTCATTGGAAATTGCCGATGACTTTCAATTCTTCAGTGGCGCCATACGCGGTACGGTGAACATTCTGGGCGGTGCCACGGCGCAATTCCGCAACAATCCGACCAAGACGATCGACAGCAACGGCACGTTGAATGTCAGTGGCACGGCTGAGGTCATCGGCACAGGAGCCATCTCCCTTAGTAACGGTTCGATCAACATCCTGAACGGCGGCCTGTTGGATCTTCAGGCCGACAGCTCTTTCAACAACGGCGGTGGAACGAACATCATCGCGCTAGTCGATGGCGCGACGCTGCGCAAGAGCGCCGGTGCGGGTACGACCGCCATCAACGTCAATCTGACCAACAGTGGCGATATTGAAATCCTCACAGGCTTGCTCAACCTGACCGCCGGCGGCACGTTCGCAGGCACGTCGAGCGCGACCAATGTAGCCGGCTCCGTGCTTCAGTTCGCCGGCGGCGTCTTTGTCCTCAGTGATGGCGTGGCCTTTGGCGGCCCGGGCATCAAGCGCGTGGCTGGGGGTTCGACACTCAATTCAACCGGCGTCACCACCGTGGTCGACGGTACGCTGGAACTGAATGGCGGCGCGCTGACCGGTGCGGGTTCGTACACCGTCGGGGCGATGGACTTCGTGTCCGGCGCAGTGTCGTCCGATGTCAACATCGAAGGCCTGCTCGACTTCAGCGACAATGCCACCAAGTCTGTTAACGGCGGCAATATTAACCTTGGCGGCAATGGCACGATCACCGGCACCGGGGCCATCAGCCTGAACAACGGCGGCATCAACGTCGTCAACGGCGGCACGCTCGATTGGCAGGTGGACAGTTCCATCAACAACGGTGGCGGTACGAACGCCGTCACGGTTGCTGATGGAAGCACGCTGCAAAAGTCGGCAGGCGGAGCGAACTCGACCATTAACGTGCCCTTCACGCTGGATGGCATCTTGGAAATCGGATCGGGAGCCGTTTCCCTCACCAACACCATTGACCCCGTCACGGGCACCATCGATCTGCAAGGCGGCGACCTGCTATCGAACAATACGATCTTCCTCAATGGCAGTAGCTCAATCATCGGTACTGGAACGATCAATGCCAACGTCACCAACGTGGCGGGCACGATCACCGCAGGTAACTCCTCCGGCCGCATTACCATCGATGGCGACTTCGTCCAGGACACCTTCGGCACTCTGGAAGTCGAACTGGGCGGCACGACGCCGGAGACCGAATTTGACGTGCTGGAGATCACCGGCAGCGCAACGCTGGATGGCCGGTTAGATGTAGTACTGATCGATAGTTTCGAACCCGTCGTCAGTGATACGTTCGAAATCATCACCTACGCATCAGTCGCCGGCGCGTTCAACACGACGACCGGACTGACCGACCCGGCGAACGCCGACCTGGAAATCGATCAACAAGCAACCGCGTTGAGTTTGAACGCAGTCGCCAACGCGCCGGTTACGTTCCTTGTCACCAACACGAATGATTCCGGCTCCGGTTCGCTACGACAAGCCATCATCAACGCCAACAATGCAACCGAGTCTTCCACCATTGCGTTCGCAATTCCAGATTCCGATCCCAACGCAGTTGATGTTGATGATGGCGCATCCGGCGGTGATGCTGATCCAGACGTTTTCGTGATCAACGCACTGTCCGCCCTGCCGACCATTGACAACATCAATGGCCATTCGGTCTTCATTGACGGCGACTCGCAGGAAAACAACGGCGAAACTTTTAACAGTACCTTCGGTCCGGAAATCGTGATCAATGGGTCGCTTGCCGGTGCGGGTGTGGCAGGCCTGACCATCAACGGCGATAACAACACTGTTACCGGGGTCGTCATCGAAGCATTCGACGGCAACGGTATCACCCTGACCGCCTCCGCCGATGGAAACGCGATCACCGACAGTTTCATCGGTTCAGCCTTAGGTGGAACGGATATCGGCAACAGCGGCGACGGCATTGAAATGGGCGGCGGTGACAACAACTTCGTCGCACGAAATACCATCGCGGGCAACGGTGCTACCGGCGTCCACATCGTTAGCGGTGACAACAACATTCTTGAAGACAACTTCATCGGCGTGTCGTTCGCCATCTTTAATCTGGTTGATACAGGTAATGATGGACGCGGCGTGCTCGTCAGCGGTGGCAACTCGAACGAAATCCGTGGTTCATTCCTCGGCAGTCAGGTGATCAGCGGAAACTTGCTGAGCGGTGTCCAAATCAGCGGCGCGACCGGCACGCTTATCCAAGGCAATTTCATTGGCATCGATGACATTGATCAAGCGGCTGGCAACGATGACCGCGGCATCGTGATTGATTCCGGCGCGACGGGTACGCTGGTCGGTACGGACGGCGACGGCATCAACGACGCGAACGAAGGCAACGTGATCAGCGGTAACACCGGCGACGCCATCGCAATCTTCGACGCGACGACAACAGGCAACGTGATCGCCGGCAACATCATCGGTACGGATGTGACCGGTACATCTGCCATCACGAACGGCGGTCGCGGCGTGCTGATCTCCAACAGTCCCGGCAACTTCGTCGGCAGCGGCCTGCCATCACAACGCAACGTGATCTCCGGCAACACATCCGACGGCATTCGCATTTTCGGCGCCAACGCAACGGGCAACGTGGTGCGAGGCAACCTGATTGGGACGAACGCCGCGGGCACATCCGCGATCACCAACCAGGAAAACGGTGTGCTAATCGACGGGGGCGCCAGCAACAACGTGATTGGTGGATTGAACGTCACCGAGCGAAACCTCATCAGCGGCAACACGCTGAACGGCGTCGAGATCAGCGGCGCCACATCGACCGACAACCAGGTCATCGGCAACATCATCGGCCTGAACGCAGTTGGCGACACAGCGCTCGCCAATGGCGGTGATGGCGTGTTCATTAATGATGCGGCG
>JANQKH010000678.1 GCA_028281215.1 Phycisphaeraceae bacterium
CATTGGCGATCCAGAGTTTGCCGTCGGCGTGGACCATCGACGCCCAACTTGTGCCGCCGAGGCGTTCTTCCCATTGTTGTTCGCCGGTTTTGAGGTTGATGCACTTCATCGCGCCGGGACCGTCGAGGATGTAGATATGACCGTCGACGATGACACCGCTGCCGACACGTTGTTTGTTTTTGGCGACGCGCCAGAGTCGGTGTGATTCGGTCAGGTCGCCTTTATCATTGGGGCCCGGCACTTTCATGCCGATCGCGGGACCGCCGTAGCCGCTCATCGCGACGATGACGCCTTCGCCGATGATGGGCGAGGTATACGCCAGCGGGCCGAGCCCGTCACACCACCAGATGCGTTTGCCGGTTTTCATGTCGAACGCGAGCAGTTGGTCCGGCAGGCTGAGCACGATCTGTGTTTGGTCGCCGACCTTGTGCAGGATCGGCGTGCTCCACGAGCCCTTGTATTTTTTCTGATCTTTCAACGGCTGCGCGACGCCGAGATCCGTTTCCCAGATCGTCTTGCCGTTAACCTTGTCAATCGCGTAAAGCACGTGGCGTTCACCCGGGCCGGCGGAGAGAATCACGCGGTCGTTGTGAATCACCGGGCTGGAGGCATAGCCCCAGATGTGCGTGAACTTGCCGAGGTTTCTCTGCCAGATCAGGGAGCCTTCGAAGTCGTGGCAATACAGGCCGGCCGAGCCGAACCAGGCGATCACGTGTTGCCCGTCGGTCACCGGTGATGAAGCGCAGTGTGGATTGGTCTTGTGCGTCAGGTCTTTTTCGGTGTACATCTTGGAAAACTGCCAAAGCTTGCGGCCGGTGGCACGGTCAAACGCGATCAACATCCGCTGCGTGCTCTCCGCGTTGGCTTGCGTGACGAATACGTGATTGACCCACGTGATCGGCGTGGAATTGCCCGGACCCGGCAGGGACGCCTTCCACTGAATGCCGTTGGCGCCGCCCCACTTGACGGGCATACCGACTTCATCGCTGACGCCGACGCCGCCCGGCCCACGCCACGCCGGCCATTCGCCGGCCTGCAACGCACCACAGACAGTCAGTACGACGATTGCGGAAAGAAGCGAGCGCATAAGATCTCCCTGTTCGTCAGGTTCATTCAATCGTTTAAGCACCGGATTGCTAAACCCCGTGTTTGGGGCGTGCAGTCCATCATTTCGCAAACGCCAGGTTCGACGGAATCGCAAACTCCTTGCG
The DNA here is from genome assembly GCA_028281215.1 of Phycisphaeraceae bacterium. Lineage (GTDB taxonomy): Bacteria > Planctomycetota > Phycisphaerae > Phycisphaerales > Phycisphaeraceae > JANQKH01. The sequence goes on from JANQKH010000678.1 coordinate 1,212, forward strand.
ATACTTGCGCGTCAGCAGGGCGTTCGCTTCGTCCACGTTGTCGCCGACGAATTTTTCCGTCTTCGGATCGAAGTTCAGCACGCGGCCCTGTTGATACTTCAAACCCTTGAGCGGCACTTTGAATTCGCGCAGGTTTTCCTGGAGGTTGACGAATGTTTGTTGGACGACGTCGTTGTCGCCGAGTTCTTCCGGCATCGAGCCCCATGTGGCCGACTGGCCTGTGCGCAGGCTGATGTTGCCCAAGTGGCAGAGGGCGGACGAGTAATGCCCGTGTGCGATGTCGGCGTTGAGTTCATCTTGCTTGCGCGAGCGCACGCAGTTGATGAAGTTGCCAAACGGCCCGCCGCCGCCGACCGACACGCTTGGTGCGTCCAATCCGTGTGATTTGCCGTTGCCGTTCTTGGGATAAAACTTGCCGCCGGCGATCATGCCTTCGGTGGTGTAATACTCGTTGGCAACCTTGCGTTGACTATGCGCCATTTCCTTCTTTCGCGTTGGGTTGTTGTTGATCAGCCCGCGCACCTCGAAGACGGCAAGCACGTCGCCGAAAGTGTAGACCGCCATCTGTGTGTTGGCGGTCTGGCCTTGGTCTTCATAGCCGAACCGGCCGCCGATGCTGACCACGCGTGTCGGTAGCGTTGCGCCGGGAATCGCCCAGCGCATCACGTCCACTTCATGCACACCCTGGTTGCCGATGTCGCCGTTGCCGAAGTCCCAGAACCAGTGCCAGTTGTAGTGGACGAGGTTGCGGTGGAACGGTTGCTCGGGGGCGGGGCCGGTCCAGAGGTTGAAGTCGAGCCCGGCGGGCGGGGCTTCATGCTTCTTGGTGCCGATGCTGCCGCGCGGTTTGGCGCAGTACCCTTTCGAGACGAGCAGTTTGCCGTATTTGCCCGACTGCACGGCTGCGATTTCCCGCGCGCGGCCGCCACTCGAACGTTGCTGCGTACCGTGTTGCACGATGCGGTTGTACTTCCGCGCCATCTCCAGCGCGACGCGGCCTTCGTGCACGTTGTGGCTCGCCGGCTTCTCGACGTACACATCCTTGCCCGCCATGCAGGCGAAGATGGTCATCGGCGCGTGCCAGTGGTTGGTGGTGGCGATTGAGATCGCATCCAGGTTTTTGTCTTCGAGCGCCTTGCGGAAATCCTGCACGCACTGCGGCGCTTTGCCCTGCTTGTTGGCCACGTCTTTCGATCGGCTGTCGAACAGTCGCGAATCGGGATCAATCAGATACGCAACCTCGACGTTTTTCTGTTTGCAGTAATCGCCGTAATGGCTGCGACCGCGACCGTTGATGCCTGCGACGCCGACACGGACAGTGTCGTTGGCGCCGAGCACTTTGCCGGACGCCTTGGTCCCGGACAGGGCGACCCCGGCGCCAAGGGAAGCGAGTGCGGATTGCTGGACGAACTTGCGGCGAGTGATGCGTGACATGGTGATCTCCGAGTGAGAACCGATGAGTGGTTGAGCTGATTTCATGCTACCGGCGGGGGAATGCAGCGGCAAGGAAAATAGGAATCCGGCAAATGGGTGCATTTGATGCGTGCCATGGCTGGCTTGCCCAGCCATGCGTCGTGTTCCCGGATTTACGGATTCACGGCTGGGCAAGCCAGCCATGGCACGAGCGGCATCGTGTGGCTGGGGCGAAGGAGGCTTGGCGACGTGCCCCCGAATCTGTGTTGAGGGGCGCGCCATGCCGATTTCCACCTGCCTCGCAGGGCGAATTCCTGCTGTGGCGCGTTTAGCCTTTGCCGCAAACAGCCACGTCTCGAACTCGCATTTTGTTCGGAACCGAGGTCGAATGGAGCGATTCAATTCGGGCTGTGCCGACGGGCGTGGGTATGTCGTCATTCTGGAGGTTGAACGCCAACGAACGTCAGTTAAGGCCACCCATTCAGGAAGACAAGGCGGCTTATCAAAGGCATGATCAGTCTTTTGATCCCTGTTTTAGGTGTTTGATGGATGTAAGGAAATGCCTGACTGACGTCAGGGGACTTTCCCGGACAAGGTGTGTAAGGCATTAAAATAAATGAATTTATAAGAGTTTTTGGGGTCAGGGGGAAGGGATGTCGGTGTCAGGCTGACAAGACGGTGGTCGCTAAGCGTCGTGCGTGAGAACGGCGCAGATTCTCCGCCGGTTTTGGCTCTGGCGCGGTCGACGAAACGCTGGGTTCGCCCCATCGGCGGACCGATGTAACTCAGGTCGAGGTAAAATCAATGTTTCGCAGGTGAACCTGTGGTTTGACGGAGTGTGTTCATGTTCACATTGATGGACAGCCGACCGAATCGAACCTGCGCCGGCGCGAGTCGGCGTGAGTTCCTGCGTGCCGGGGCGTTGGGCCTCGGCGGATTGGCGGGTCTGACCGGACTCGACGGCGTATTGCCCGGTATGCCGGCAATGTCGTCAGCTCAAGCGGCGGCGCTGAGTAAGGCCGTCACCGGCAAGTCGGTCGTGTTCCTGTTCCTCAACGGCGGGCCGCCGCACATCGAATTCTTCGATCCCAAAATGACCGCGCCGTCAGAGATTCGTTCGATCACCGGTGAGATCAAAACCCATCAGCCGGGCGTTACCTTCGGCTCGACGTTCCCCAAACTGGCGAAGTTGGCCGACCAGTTCACCATTGTCCGCAGCTACCAATCCAAGAACGGGGGCCACACCTACAACAAAGTCATGACCGGCGGCGGCAACGAAATGGACGCCGCGGGCAGTGCGATCTACTCGCGCGTCGTCGGTATCAACAACCGCGAGACCGGGCTGCCCACCAACTGCGTGATTAAACCCGAAGCGGTCAAGCCCGGGCTCAAACTCAACAGCAACTTTGAAACCAGCGCACTGCCGTCGATGACGCAGCCGGGCAAACTCGGCCCGACGTACGGCGCGTTTGATCCATCCAGCGGGGGCCAACTCAAAGAGAACATGGAGTTGCGGATTGAAGCCAAGCGTCTGGCCGATCGCAAAGGCCTGCTCCAGCGACTGGACAAAATGCGCCGTAAGATCGACGCGTCCGGTGTGATCGACAGTGCCAACAGTTATCAACAGCAGGCGTTTGAAGTGATCAGCAAAGGCGTCGCGGAGGCGTTTGATCTGTCGAAGGAAGATCCGAAGACGGTTGCCATGTACGACACGCAACCGTTGTTCGATATGAAAGCGTTGACCCGCTGGCACGACATGAAACGCGCGAGCAACCTGCTTGGCTTGCAGATGCTCATGGCGCGGCGGATGGTTGAACGTGGATGCGGCTTTGTCACCGTCAGCGATTGCGGCTGGGATTACCACGCCAACAACAACAGCCCGAAGAACATGGCCGGCATCCATCCGATGGGCGGGCAGGTCGACCATGCCGTATCCGCTTTCATCACCGACATTCGTCAGCGCGGTTTGGAAGACAGGGTGTTGCTCGTGGTGACCGGCGAGATGGGCCGCACACCGCGCATCAACAAGAACGGCGGCCGCGATCACTACGGCGATCTCACCTCCCTGCTGCTGTTCGGCGGCGGACTGAAAATGGGACAGGTCGTCGGGCAGTCCGACCACCAGGCAGCCCGGCCGGCGACGCGGCCGTATGATCCGAGCCACCTCATGGCGACGATTATGCACACGCTGTTCGATCCCGGCGAAGTACGCCTGCTGCCGGATGTGCCGAACGATGTGAAGAGTTTCATCACCGACGGCAAGCCGATTGCAGAAGTGATGTGACCATCGGGCACTCGTATGAACTGATTTCAACAGTCCCTATTCGACGTTTTGTTCGGTGCTTTTTCCACAAACAACGCATCGCTTCAAGGCTACTGAACACAAATTGCAAATAAGCCATGCGTTATTCCTGTAGGAACCACCGTCTTGGGTGGATCCACGCCAAATTCGGCCACATTCCGGGCATACATCAAACGACCTCATCAATTTGACCTCTTTGCATTTATCAGAACAGTAAATTGGTTCTACTTTGTGCATCATGACCAAGGTCGTACCTTTGTTCATAGGATATAGCCACGGCTTGGTTTTCCGTTACTTTTCTACACTACCCAAAATTCGCGCGATTCGGAGTTTGAATATGAAGATCCAACGCTCACACATTGCTGCGGCGCTGTTTGTCGCACTCACAACCGCATCATTGCAAGCTGCCGGCAAGTTGGTCGAAGCAGAGAGTTTCACCGCGCATGGCGGCTGGAAACTGGACACGCAGTTCATCCACGAGATGGGTTCGCCGTACCTACTCGCGCATGGGCTCGGTCGGCCGGTGAAGGACGCGACGACGACGGTCGAGTTGCCGGAGGCAGGCAGGTATCGCGTGTATGTTCGCACGAAAGACTGGGTGGCTCGGTGGGGTGCGACCGGTCAGCCGGGCCGATTCCAACTGCTGATCGACGGCAAGCCGCTGCCCACGACGTTCGGTACGAAGGGTAAGCAATGGTTCTGGCACGACGGTGGTGAGGTAAACATTGCGAGCAAGAAGATCACGCTGACGCTGCGCGACCTGACCGGTTTCGACGGCCGATGTGATGCGATCTATTTCACGACGGGCGACGAGGCGCCGCCGAACGATTCAAAGATTCTGCCACAATGGCGGCGTAACCTGCTCGGGCTCAAGGAAAACGCGACGGAGAAGAAGGGTTACGACCTGGTCGTCATCGGCGGCGGATATTCCGGCATGGGCGCGGCGCTGAGCGCGTCGCGCATGGGTTGCAAGGTTGCGTTGATTCAGAATCGGCCGGTGCTCGGCGGCAACGGATCCAGCGAGGTTCGCGTCTGGGCGATGGGTTTGATCCGTCGCGGCAACTTCCCGCGCGTCGGTGAGATCATCGAAGAGTTCGCGGACAAGGCCAAGAAATCGCCCGGCACGAAAGAAGAATTTGGTGACGCGCTGAAAGAACGCATTGTGCGCGCGGAAAAGAACATCGATCTGTTCCTGAATCACCACGCGTACAAGGTCGACGTCGATCCGCCGATCGTACTCGGTTCGTCCGATTCCAAGGTGGCGAGCGGCAAACGGAAGATTACCGCGGTGTATGCTTTTGACACGCGCACGAGTGAACACAAGAAATTTGTCGGCAAACTCTACGTCGACGCGACCGGGCATGGCACGATTGGTTTCGCCGCCGGTGCGGATTGGGACATGACGCCCAAGGGCCGCATGGGTATGAGCAACATGTGGCGATGGGATGAGGCGAACAGCGCGACAAATTTTCCAGACACGTCCAACTGGGCGCTTGACCTGGATATGAAAGACTTTCCCTACCCGCGCGATCATCACGGCCAGTGGTTCTGGGAGAGCGGCTACGACAAAGATCCGCTTGGTGACGCGGAAGGTATTCGTGATTGGAACCTTCGCGCGGTTTACGGCGCGTTCAATGCGATGAAGAACCGCGACGGGGCGGCGAAACACAAAAACGCGATTCTGACCTGGGTCGCATTTATCGGCGGTCCGCGCGAATCGCGTCGGCTGATGGGCGATGTCATTCTCACGCAGGACGATATTGTCAACAAGAAGAAGTTCAAGGACGGTTGCGTGCCCAGCACATGGTCGATCGATTTGCACTATCCGAAAAAGCAATACGCGAAGAAGTTTCCGGACAACCCGTTCATCTCGATCGCCGTGCACGATCGGCGGATCGACCGGGCGTACGGTTACCCGGTTCCGTACCGGTGTTTCTATTCGCGGAACATTGAGAACCTATTCATGGCCGGGCGATGTGTCAGCGTGACACACGAAGCGCTCGGTACAGTGCGCGTGATGAAAACGTGTGGCATGATGGGTGAAGTGGTCGGCAAGGCGGCGAGCATCTGCGTGTTGGAGCAGTGCCTGCCTCGCGATGTGTATGAGGCACACTGGGACAAGATGGAAAAGCTGTTGCAACTGCCGGGCAAGGCGCGGCGGGAAACGGTGCATGACAAGATTGTCATGCCGGCGAATGTGCCGGACGCGAACCCGTTCGGTCCGCC
>JANQKH010000484.1 GCA_028281215.1 Phycisphaeraceae bacterium
CATCGCCGGCCATGAGCACGATGCGCGAGTGCGGGGACAGTTCCTGCAGCGCTTCGATGTTAGAGACGATATCGTGGCGCAATAGGGAGGCGTCGCCGATGATGAGGTCGGGCGGCTGGTCGGCCAGTTCCGAGCCGAGCGCACCGAGGGCGAGGAGGTAGCCGGTGACCGTTTGCAGTTCGTGCACCACATGCCCGTCGCGGAGCACCTGTTCGATGCGTGTGGAAATCGCTTTGGCGCGACTGATGACCAACACACTCAAGGGCTTGAATACGGATGACATGATGGCGGTTGAAGTCGATGCGAAATTCGACAGTGTCAAGGTGCTTTCGGTCCTTCCTCCCCTGAGGTCTCATTTGAGACCGGCCCTGAGGGCTCCTGCGAGCCCGGCCCTGAGGTCTCGCTCGAGACCCGACCATTGGCCTGTCCGACAACCTGATCCGTTTCTTCGGCAACGAATGTTAACGGTTGGTTGAGTATGGCCAGTTCCTCTTTCGTGACCAGTGAGCGTGTGGACAAGGCGACAGGCGAATCCTGTTGCGCTGCGATCGTTTCAGGGCTTTCATTCCGGTATGACCACGCTTCAGCCTCACCTCGCTCGCTGTTCCACCGCCACACGGTGGTCTTCTGATAATACGCGATGATCGCCTCAAGCAGTTCGTCGATTTCATCTTTGGCCGTGGATTGTTCATGGTTCACGGCAATGATCAAAGATTCCGCGCCACGGGCCAAGGCGATCATCACCTGCGAGGCGGATGTGACACAGACGGTTGGTCGATCGCGGAACACGTCACCGATCGCATCCTGCAACGGGGCCGCGTCTTCGCCATCGCTGGTGAAGACGATGAGCGTGTCCGAGGTCACTGCGGAAATTGGCCAAGCATGGTGGATCACCCTTGCATTCTAAGTGCAAGCGGGTTTGGCACCATGATGAACGCGCAATTAGAGAATCGGGTTGTCCGGGATTGTTGGGAATGCCGAACGTCCATGTTCGGTGAAAGGATTCTCTAGCCGGCTTCAAAGAACCGCGTGCTGGTCCCGCTCTGCGCAATGCCGACGCGAATTTTTTTCGCGCAACGCGGGCATCGACCTTCGTAGGCGGTTTCCAAGGCGTTGCGGTAGACACGGCTGTAGACATGGCAGCAACGCCAGAGGATCGCCAGCCAGGGTTTGCCCTGCGCGGCGGCGGATCGAACGTGTGATGCAGGCACGCCATGCTGGGCGACGCCTTCAATATCAATGATGTAGTCCGGGCTTGCCATACGTCAGTTCATCGGTCAAACCGGCGGGTCCGGTGGAGCGGCACACCGCCGGTATGGAACCGTATGGAATAGATGCAGACGATCACTTCAGCTTGCCGATGCATTCCGATAATACGTGTATTCATTCGTCGCGACGATGAACGATATTCACAGGCATGGAAGGCCGAACCATGGGCAGGAAGCCGACTCAACTCCTAGCTGCATTTGCGTTATTCGCGTTGGCGTCCAGTGCGTTGACTGGTTGTGCGAACCAAAGCAATACAGGTTCATCAATGCATGATGAACCGTCACTGACCTTCCAACCACACGGCTCAAGCCTGGCGCGCAAGCCGCGCTTTCACAAGATCAACCGTCATCGCCCACACACCAAAACCGACCAAAACACTTTCGCAGCGAACGCCCGTCACGCCAGCACGAGTGACGTTTTCGCGCGCAGCAGCGGCGCGATGCTCCCCGGCGCGCACAACATGCACACCCACACTGGACGCGTGCAACCGGTCGGCCCATTTGATCCGATTCAACGCAGTTCGCGCCTCGCGCCGGATGTTGAAATCATTCACGAAAAAGCGCCGTTGGTTGAAGATGTATTGACGGGAAACAAACCATCGGCGAGCTCGACCCGTCCATCCACGGGCCGGCGACACGTGGTGCGCCCGGGCGACACGCTCTGGTCGCTGGCGCGGCATTACTACGGCCAACCGCGGCGCTGGCGCGACATCCTCGCCGCCAACCCCGGCTTGAAGGAACAGCAAATGGCGATCGGATCCACCATCGTCGTGCCGCATTGATTGAGCACAAAGTAACAGACCAACATCGGCGGGGCCTTGTTTTTTTAATCAAATCTTATTTGACATGCAGGAGTTCTTGATGCTGAACCGCCATTTGTTGAACGCCTTTCTGATGCTGGGCTTTGTTGCCGCGATCGGTTGTGAGTCGACGTCACCCTCCAATTCACGGTATCGCAAGCCGATTGATCCCTACGCCGCGAAGTACCCCAAGTACGCAGCGCCGGTGCACCATGAAGTGGCGACGGTCAGCACGACAAACGGCGCTACCGCGCCAAGCTCGGGAACACACGCCGCGCGTTTGCCCTACGCGAGTCCGATCACGATTGAAAAATCTGTGCCGACCGAAGTCGGCGTGGGCAGCGATTTCGAATATCGACTCGTGGTGACCAATACGACGAACACCGCTTTCCGCGACGTGGTGGTCACGGAGGAGTTGTCGCCGAACTTCGCATTGACCGCGACCGGCCCGAAGCCAACACAATTCAACGGAACGTCGGCCACGTGGCGCCTGAGCCGGCTGGCGCCGCAGCAATCGCAGGTGATTCGCATTGTGGGCAAAGCAAAGGCGGCGGGCGCGTTACAGGGTTGTTCATCGGTGACATTCACGCCGCATGTCTGCACAACCATTCAGGCGACACAGGCCAATCTGCAATTGGTCAAGTCCGTACCGGCCGAGGTCGGCATCTGCGAACAGATCCCCGTGCGGTTTACGGTTACCAATGCCGGCAGCGGCGTCGCGCGAAACGTCGTCGTGCAGGATGAAGGCTTGCGCAACGCGCAGGGTTTGCCGCTGACGTTGACCGTCGGTGATGTACCGGCCGGCCAGTCGCGCACCGTCGCGGCACGACTGCGCCCCGCGCGCGTCGGGCGATTCGAAAGCAAAGCGATTGCTACTGCGGCGGGCGGCCTGCGTGCCGAAGCCTCCGCCGCCACGCGCGTCACGCAACCCGTGCTCGCTCTGACCCAGGACGGACCCAATCGCCTGTTGCTCGGGCGAGACGCGACGTTCAATATCACCGTGACCAATAAAGCTGACTGTACCGCGCGCGACACCGTCGTCGAACAACATCTTTCACCCGGCACCACCGTACGCGGTGTGAGTGCCGGCGGACAGGTGCAGGGCAATCGCGTTGTGTGGAACCTCGGCACGTTGAACGCGAACCAATCGCGTCGCGTGGCCGTGACGGTTCAACAGACAATCGCAGGCGCGTTTTCCAGTGTCGCGACGGCCAAATCGCGATGCGCGCAACAGGTGTCGAGCGCTTCCCGTGCGACTGTCAAAGGCATCCCCGCGATTCTCCTGGAAGTCATCGACGCCAGCGACCCGATCGCCGTCGGCGAAGACGTCACCTACGTGATCAAAGTCACCAACCAGGGTTCCGCGCCTGGCACGAATATCGTCGTCAAATGTGACCTCGAAAACACCATGCAATTCATGGGCTCCGACGGCGCAACCCGGGCAACTGCCGTCGGCCAGACCATCACGTTCGCGCCACGGGGGCGCCTGGCGCCCAAAGCGGTCGCGACGTGGAACGTGCGCATCAAGGCGCTGAAGGCCGCCGACGCTCGCTTCAACGCTTCCATGACGAGCGACCAGATCAGCCGACCGGTGATTGAAAACGAAGCGACGAATTTCTATGAGTGATGGCGTGGTAGTTTTCGCTCACAGATCACATCGCGGCACGTGGTCGGAGATGCCACGAGAACCCATCGGCTCGGCACTTTACCGAGCCGACCGTGTTCTTTTTGACCATGCGCAGATCAATGAACCTTTGTTCACGCTGATCCACTCCACCCTCTGAGACGCGATCACCAACCACAAACGAACGAGGGTCCATGATGACCATGCTCCGAAAATCAACATTGTTTGCCGCCGTTATGGCCCTGTGCGCATCCGCTGCGTTCGCGGCGTTGCCCATTGATGCGATTCGAAAGTACCAGCAACGGGCAAACAACGAAGTGGAGATCACCGTCACCGGCGTGAAGCGCCAAGCGGACCAGCACGCCGACTTTTGGCGGATCGAACTGGCGGCGAAAGTGACGAAAGTGAACCGAAGCAAAGACATGATGACCGTCGGTGACCAAATCATCGTGCGCTGGTCCATGCCCAAACCCAATGCCGAAATCGCCGGCGACTGGGCGTCACCGCCCAACCCCGGCAGCAAGGTTCGGGCGTATCTCAACAAAGACGGCCAACACTTCAAACCCGCAGCGTTCAGCGGCACATTTGAACGTGTGCAGGCGGGCAGGTAAGGGTTAGGTTCATGACGATACTTTGGAGTGGATCGGACACCTCACCAGTCGATGTGCGATCAACCTGCAGGCCCGGCACGATGCTGGACCTATTGAGATGACTTTCGCTCAGCCTTCTTCTTCTCCAACTGTTCCGCTGACAGGTAAACAAAGCGGCCGTACTTTTCGCCGACGCGTTTGCCCGTACCAGTCGGGTCGATTTGCACCCATTGCAACACGTTAACGGCCCGCGGCTTGTGTTCCACTGCCGCGAACAGCTTGTCCAATTTGGCCAAGAATCGTTTCGGCGTTGGTTGCTTCGGTCCGTTGCCGCGCACGTCGGTCGTGATGATAAACAGGTAGCGCGGCTTGTACGCCAGTGCTTTTTCAATGGCCTTGAGCATGTCCGCGTCGCCGGCGGGTTGAAGCCGACCTTTGTCGATCGCTGCGAATGCCTCGATCTTCCGTGCCGGCGTCGCCAACTTGGATGGTCCATCGACCAGTTCCAGCGCGCGACCGTTGCGCGCCAGCACGATGGAAAAACCCTGCACCTGCGGCAACAACTTGCTCACACTCAACTTCACTTCCGCAATCATGTCCGGCCAATAAGGCGCGGCGACCTGTGATGTGTCGACTACATAGGCGATGCGGCTGGGCGGCGGCTGCGTCGCCATGTACGTGCTGTGTGCCGCTTTGCCTTCGTGTTGAATGCGGTCGAACACATCCTTACCGAACCGTTCTTGCGCGAGGGTACGCGTCTCGGTGTTGTATGCTTTTTCATAATCCTCGGCGAACGGCGACGCCGTCGTGCCGTAGCCGTCGACGATGCCATACTTGGTGACTCGAATGTGTTCGACAAAGCGGTCGACCTGCGGCGTTTCACAACCCAAGCTAAAGAAACCCGCCCTGAACGGGCCCTTCGGGTTGACGTACACCGCGTTGATCAACAGCAGTTGCCCCGGCTTGCCGTCTTCGGGCGGTGTCCGGCTCGCATCCCGCCGGGCGTCGGCTTTGGCCTGTGCGACCACCTTTTCGCGCGACAACTTCGTCAGGTGATCCAGTTTGACGGTCACTGTTTTCGACCGCGCGGGCAGATTCGCCCATTGCTCGCCGGCCAAACAGGTCTGATCGGCGAGCACGCTCGCAAGCAAAAACACAACTGCATTGAAAACACGAAGCATGACAAACCTCCGGTTGAAACGACGCGTTTTCATTGTAGACGGGAACGGTGTGAATTGTCGTCATTATCCGTCGATCCCCAGATTCAAACATTGACACGATTGTGCGTGCCATGGCTGGCTTGCCCAGCCGTGAAGACGCAAGCATGCCGAACAGAGGGGCTGTCAATCACCCGCACGGCTGGGCAAGCCAGCCATGGCACGCACAATCCATCGACATCACTTCCCTTCATCTGTTTGAGACCGCACGCGCCCCACAAACCGCACAACCCACACTTCTTACCTGAATTTCCGTTTGTGACTTGCTTTTGCCAAGTTGAAATGCGTTACTTCATCCGGAGGCGTTCCCATGTGTGAGGATGTGTCATGCCTCCGAAATCTCGGTTCATCATTCGGCCCAGCGGCTTCACCCTCGTCGAAATCCTGATCGTCGTGGTCATCCTCGGCATCCTTGCGGTGCTGACCATTCCGTTGTTCGGCGACGCCAAGCGCGGCGCGGACCAAGTCGCATTCACCACCGACGTGAAAACATTCGCCAGCGCGGCAGTGCGCTATCAGGCTGAAACCGGCGAATACCTCGAAGACTCCAGCAGCGGCACCGTACCCACCGGCTTCGAGCCTTACATCAACGAAGACAAATGGCTTGAAGGCACACCGATCGGCGGTGTGTGGGATTTTGAGTTTGAATCGTTCGGCTACAAGAGTTGCTTCGGCGTGCACTTTCAGGGTGTCGACGTGCCCGAAATCGAATTCATGGAAGAGATCGACGCCCTGCTCGACGACGGCGACCTGACCACCGGCGGTTTCCGACAAATCGCGCCGGATCGGTTCTACTTCATTTTGAATCGAAGCTGATCATTCACACCACCACACGATGAATCAAACCGGCCGCGGTCCACGATTCAAACCAGTGGCTCAAACTTTCGGCCAACTCTTCGTCGGACATGTCGGTTGCGTCGCCGGCCGCTTCGATCGCTTCCATCACGTTCGCGCCTTGTTGCAACGCCCAAAGCAGCGCGTATTGGGGACGTGACAACTCAAACCGCCGAACGATGTAATCGCGACGAAAGATGGCGACGAATTCTTCGCCTGGCTCCGGCATCGGCACCACTTCGCTTTCGTCTACTTGTTTCACGGTGGAGAAATAGGCGTTAACCGGATACTTCGATTGCAACAAACGCAGACAGATCACCGGTTCGAGGCGCGCCTGCTGCCACGCGGCCGACGGAATTTGTTTCAGATCGTCCACGGAAAGAATCGGCTCGCCTTCCACACCCGCTGCGTCAAAAACCTCACCGATCGTCCACTCCAACCGCGCGAGGCCGATCATGAAGTCCGGCCAATCGGTGGGCGGATCAACATCCGGGTTTTGTGGATCACGGTCGGGGCGGTGCCGTTCGAGAAATTCGGGAAACTTCGCGCCGAGCACCGCAAGCGTGTAACTCTTTGACGGGTAGTTTTGCAGGTACTCAAATGCGAACTCATTAAACGTCTCTTCGCCCATCGCTTTGCCAAGCACAGCAAATTCATCGGCGAGACAATCAATCAGTCGGCCGTAGTACGCGTCGGCATAGACACGAATGCGATCGTTGGCTGACAATTTGCTCGACGGATGAATGACCTGATCGAGATGCTGAACATCGAT
>JANQKH010000585.1 GCA_028281215.1 Phycisphaeraceae bacterium
TGGATCGAAAAGATGAGATTCTGAACGCGCTGGACCAAGTGCCAGCCCTGCCTGCTGTCGCGCAGCAAGTTGTCAGTTTGCCCGCCGATCCGGACGTTGATGCCAAGGCGATCGCAAAAGCGATCGAGTACGACCCGGGCATGACCGCCAATGTGTTAAACATGGCCAATTCGTCGTACTACAACTCCGGCAACCGGGTCAACTCGGTGCAGCTCGCCGTCGCCCGACTTGGAAACAAGCAGATTGCCGGCATGGTCCTCGGTTCGTCCGTGGCGCCGATCGCCATGAAGGAGGTCGACGGATACGACCTGCCGCCGGGCGCTTTATGGGAGCATTCCGTTGCTGTTGCCGTCGCGTGCAACGAATTGGCGTGTTCGTGTCGAACAGGGTCTTCCGCCGGCGCCTTCACCGCGGGGCTCCTGCATGACATCGGCAAAGTGGTGCTTGGCCACTTCGTGCATGTTGATGCGGATGCGATCCGCAAAATCGCTTTTGACGATAATGTCTCCTTCGTCCATGCAGAGCGACAAACTCTCGGCATCGATCACGCGGAGGTCGGTGCGTTGCTGTTGAAACGATGGAACATCCCGGATGAGATCGTTGAAGCGGTCCGCTGGCATCACGAGCCCCACTTGTCTTCGGACTTGCATCGGATGACAGCCAATCTCGTTCATGCGGCCGAACAGGTGGTCACGTTGAGCGGGATTGGCGCAGGAGAGGATGGATCCCAGTACCCCACCTCGCCCGAAGCCGCTGCCGCGCTGAACATTCGCCCGGCCCTGGTGGAACAAGTCCTCAATGAAACAGCCAAAGCGCTGGCGAAGGTCAGTTCCCTCTTTCAGCCGACCCTTGCAAGGAGGTCGTCATGAGTTTGAATACTCTCATCGTTGATGATTCGCCAATTATCCGTTCTATACTTGAAAAGACGCTTCGAATCGCCCAGATTCCGGTAGCCAATTGCCACCACGCCGCCAATGGTGCCGAAGCTCTGAAGATACTTCAGGATGAATGGATCGATTTGATGTTTCTAGACATCAATATGCCCGTGATGAACGGCGTCGAAACGGTCGAAAAGATGAACGAACTGGATCTCATGAAGGCCACCAAAGTGGTGATCGTATCCACGGAAGGCAGTGCAACGCGCATTGAGCAACTGGTGGCCCAAGGCGTCTCCGGCTACCTCCGCAAACCGTTTCGCCCGGAGGATCTCCAACGAGCCGTCACCGATATTTTGGGAGTCATTGATGGATAACTCAGCCCGCCACGTCATTAACGATCTTTTCGCGGATGTGTTGGAGCAATTGGTGTTCATTTTCGCTGAACCTGCGCCCAAGGCGGAATTGCCAACCAATGCGGAATCCGTGCTTCAAGTGAACATCAACTTCACCGGTCACATGTCCGGCAAATTGGTGCTCATGTCGCCGGAGTCGGTTTGCGCGGAGATGGCCATGAACATGTTGGGCGCGAATTCGACCGAGGAAATCTCAGCCGCGGATGCGCACGAGGCGATCAAGGAATTGGTGAATATTTCGTGTGGTCAATTGCTAACTGCATTGGCCGGCAACGGTCCTGTCTTTGACCTTTCCCCCCCCGACATCAGCAGGCCGGATTCCACCGCTTGGATGGAAATGCTGAATGACGAGCAAACCTTTGGGTATTTCACCGACGGGGGACCGCTCCTGCTTCGATTCCTGACAAACCAGGCGGCATGATTCAACGCAACCGCCAACGTGAGCGCGGGTTTTCGGACAAAGGCCATCGACCATGAATGACAAGAACCATCCCGTCAAGGTCCTTATCGTGGATGACTCCGCGGTTGTGCGGCAAGTGCTCAAGAAGGAACTGTCCCGTGATCCTGGTATCGAGGTCGTGGGAACCGCGATCAATCCCTTTGCCGCGCGAGACAAGATCGTTCAGTGCAAACCGGATGTCATTACGCTTGACGTCGAAATGCCGCGCATGGACGGCATCACCTTTCTCCGCAAACTGATGGTCCACATGCCGATTCCGGTGATCGTCATTTCATCGCTGACCAAAGCCGGCGGCCAACTTGCGTTGGAGGCGATCGAGGCGGGCGCCGTGGACGTCATGTGTAAGCCCGGTGCCGCGTACAGTGTGGGGGATTTGTCGTTGGAACTGATCGAAAAGATCAAGGGAGCGGCACAAGTTCCCGTTGAACGTCTCATCAGAAAGGCGCCGCCTTCTGCGACAGCCCCGCCTAGTCGGCGCTCAATTTCCGAAACAACCAACAAGATCATTGCGTTCGGGACATCGACCGGCGGAACCGAAGCGCTTCGTCGCGTGTTGCCCGCTTTTCCTCGCAATTCGCCGGGGATCGTCATTGTGCAACACATGCCGGAGCATTTTACAACGGCGTTTGCCAAGAGTCTTGATGACGCCTGCGAAATATCAGTTTCCGAAGCGAAAAACGGGGATACGGTGACGCCCGGAAAAGCGCTCTTGGCGCCCGGGAACTTCCATATGTCGCTCAGGCGATCAGGCGCCGTCTATATCGTTCAGGTGAAACAAGGCCCACGTGTCAATCGCCACCGACCGTCGGTCGACGTCCTGTTCAACTCGGTCGCCACCTATGCCGGCAGCAATGCGA
>JANQKH010000645.1 GCA_028281215.1 Phycisphaeraceae bacterium
ATCGGCCCCGGCTCGAGCATGTTCTGGATCTGCGACACCGCCGTCTTTCGCGGGCTGAACGCACGATCGATGCCAACGTGCTTCAGCAGGTGCAAATACGTCGACCGCTGCTGCACGGCGATCACATCGTGCGCGCCCATGCTCTTGGCCCGCGCTGCCAACAGAATGTTTTTCTCATCGTCCTCGGTCAACGCGATGAACGAATCACACTGGTCGACACGTTCTTCATCCAGCACGTCGGCGTCATTCAGGTTTGCGCAGATGATGGTGACCCAATCCAGCTTGGCGGCGAGTTCTTCGGCACGGTCACGATTTTCTTCGATCAGGCGAACGCTGAACATCGGGTTCCGCAACGCCCGGCAAAGCCAGACGCCCATGCCTGTGCCGCCGACGATTAACACGCGCTTGCGGCGATCGTGACTGGTATGAAACTTTTTCCGCGCCTTTTCGATCGCCTCGGTCTCGCCGATCAGCGTCACGATGTCCCCCTGATCGATCACCGTACTGGCATTGGGAATGAACGTGGTTTCCCGGCGTTCGATCAGTGCCAATCGTGTCGCCGGCGGTAATCCCAGATCGGGCAACGCCTTTCCGATCACTGTCGCGTTGTCACTGACGGCCACCTGCTGGAGTTCGATGCGCTCGCGGGCGAATCGTTCAACCGCCATGGCGCCGGGGCTACGCAATGATTGGGCGATGGCGGTGGCGGTCGTGTATTCAGGGCAGACCAAATGGTCGATGCCGAATTGCGCCGCGTAATCGAACTCGGGGTTGGCGAAATAGGCGCTATGATGCACGCGGGCAACCGTACGGTGAGCACCGACACCTGCGGCCAGCGACGCGGCGAGCAGGTTAATCTCATCAATGTTGGTCGCAGCAATAAACACATCGGCCGATTCACAACCGGCTTCGATCAACGTGTCGACATGCGTACCGCTGCCGAGCAGGCTGCGCACGTCCATCGCTTCGTCGAGGGCGGAAAGCTTACCGCCGTCGGCGTCGATAATCGTCACGCTATGGCCGACCGCACCCAGCACATCCGCCGCATGCCGCCCAACCTCACCAGCTCCACAAATCACGATGTTCATGCCACACTCCGAACCATTCTGTTCACGGTACGTTGCGCCGGGCGCCTTCACGCTAACCGTTGAAGCGCGTCCTCGGGACCCATGAGCAACAACACCTCGTCCTCCTTCATCGGCTGATCCGGCATGGGAATATGCAACGTCGTCTGTTTCACGCCATTGGGATGACTTGTGCGGCGCACCGCCACAACATGCACACCCAGTTCCGTGCGCGGACGCAACTGCGCCAGCGTTTTGCCCACCCAGTCGCCGGGCGTGGGCAGTTCGACCAGACTGACGCCCTCGCCCAGTTCATGTCGACTGAGAAACGGTGTGAGCAAGCGGCCGATCCATCGCTCGGCCGACTCTTCTTCGGGGTTAACCACCGCGTCGGCGCCGACTTGTTCCAACACGCGCTTGGCGGTCTGTGATGTTGCCCGGCTGATCACGCGCTCGACACCCATTTGTTTGAGCACCGCCGTCGCCAACACATTCGATTCAAAATCGTTGCCCATACAGACCACGGCCACATCGACCTGGTCCACACCCTGCATGCGCAACGCTTGTTCATCACGAGCATCTAACGTCACTGCCAGCGTGACCTCGTCGCGCAGTTCGTTGACCAGATTGCGATCACCGTCGATGGCGATCACTTCCTGCCCCGATCGGAACAGGTCACGAGCGAGACGTCTGCCGAATTGTCCCAGTCCGATGACTGCGAATCGCGCCATGTGTTCAACCCATCAAAACATCTTCAGCCGGGTAACGATAGGGCCGAGTCGCCCCGCCACCAAAAAACAGGGAGCCCAACAACGCCAGTGGACCGATTCGCCCCAGGAACATCGTGACGATAATGACCACCTTTCCAAACGCCGTCAATTCACCCGTGATGCCTAGCGATAATCCGGTCGTGCTCGCGGCGCTGACCGATTCAAACAACACGTGCCCCAACGGAAACGGTTCACTGATCGAAAGCAAAAACGTCGACAGAATGATCAAACCGGCGAAGCACGCACCCAGCGTGGCAGCCTTGCGAACCAGCGCGTCGGCAACTTCCCGGCCGGCCACTTCGACATGATCCCGCTGGCGCACGGTGGCGGCGATCGCAAGCAGAAGAATCGCCAGTGTCGTCGTCTTTAATCCACCGCCTGTACCGCCGGGACTGGCACCGACGACCATCAGCGTCATGACGACAAACTGTCCGGCGGGCTCAAGTTCATCCATCGGCATGGCATTGAAGCCGGCAGTCCGCGCGGTCACTGACATGAAACTTGCATCGGCCAAAACGCGCCCCACGTCCGACACGCCGGCCGGTCCAACCTCGCGCTGGTTTGCCGTTTGTCCCTGTTGCAAAACCCGATTGAAGTGTGGTTTCATCTGCACGGAAGCGAGTGCGATCACACCGTATAGGTAAAGCACCGCCGTCATGGTCAACGTCACACGTGTGTGCAACGTGATGCGTCCCTGCCGATGGTCGGGTGGCGGAATCATGTCTGATCGGCGCGAACGCCACCGCGCCACATGATACGCCGCCACTCGGCGCAGATTATCGATCACCGGAAATCCAATCCCACCGACGACAATCGTCATCACAAACACAAAGTGCACGAACGATGAAAAACGATACCCCACCAGACTGTCCGACTGAAGCGCGAAACCGGCATTGCAGAACGCGCTGATCGAATGGAACAGACTCCATCCGAACCGTTCCAAGAATGGCGTGTCGGCAGGCAAATCCCACATCGGCATGAACGCAAGCGCCATCAACCCTTCAAAGCAAAGGGTGAACCCCACAATGAAGCGAACGAACCGCCGCACATCGCTGATCGGCTGATCGTTGAGCATTTCACTCAACGTCAAATCTTCACGCAAAGACAACCGCGCGCCGAGCAGCATGGCCATCACCGATCCGAAAATAATGATGCCAAGCCCCCCCAATTGAATGAACAATACGAGCACCACGTGTCCGAATGTCGAAAAGTCTGACGTATCACGGACGGTCAGCCCGGTGACGCAGACGGCGCTGGTCATCGTGAACAGTGAATCGAGCAACGACATCG
>JANQKH010000666.1 GCA_028281215.1 Phycisphaeraceae bacterium
CCCATGGAACTGCAACGCGCCGGTCTCGATGCCGTCCGCGATGTGAACCAGCAACGCTACAGCGAAATCCGCGATCCGGAAATCGCTTCGCGCATCGCATCGTATGAACTCGCCTACCGCATGCAGACCGCCGCGCCGGAACTGATCGATTTCTCCAAGGAACCCAAGCACGTGCTCGACATGTACGGCATTGGTCGACCTGAAGGCAAAGGCGGCGGGCGCGGCAAGCAGGGCAACACCTACGAGAGCATGTCCCGTAACTGCCTGCTCGCGCGACGCATGGTCGAACGCGGCGTGCGATTCATCAACATCATTTACGCCTCGTGGGACCATCACTCCAACATCCCCAAGGAATTGCCCTACAACGCCGGCTGTGTGGATCAGCCGATTGCCGCGCTCATCAAAGACCTCAAACAGCGGGGCCTGCTCGATTCGACCATGGTCGTCTGGGGAACAGAGTTCGGGCGCACCCCACTGGGGGAAAACCGATCGGGTAAACGTGAGGTCGGCACGGGGCGCGATCACCATCCATTCAGCTTCTCCATGTTCGCTGCCGGTGGTGGCCTCAAGGGCGGGCAGGTCTGGGGCAAGACCGACGACATCGGTTGGGACGTTGTCGAGAACAAAACGCACATCAACGACCTCCACGCCACCATGCTCCACCAATTCGGCATGGATCATTTGAAACTCACGCACCGCTTCCAAGGCCGTGACTTCCGGCTCACCGATGTCGGCGGGCATGTGGTGAAGGATTGGATTGCGTGAAATGGCCTACGAGTCACCAAGTCTAGACGGCTGGGATAACGCTGGGGGAGAACCGCCACAAGGATGTTTACCGCTTTTCTGGATACTCATGATCCTTGCCGTGGCGAGCTTTGGGTTTCTCGTTTATTGGGTAGGGAGTAATTTTTCCGTAGATTGAATCCCAGGATATCCAACTACCAAATCAGACCAGTTCTTCTTCGTTACCTTTCCGCCGTACTGTTCCGCCGATCACCAAAGCTGCGCTGATCAGCGTCAGGTTCTTGATGATGTATTGCCCTTCCATCGTCAAGGCGAATGGGGACTCTTTGAAGCACACGTCAGGCAACATCACCAGCGGCAGCGCCGTGCCCGGCATCTGTAGAAACAGTAACAACAACGCTACGCGAATCAGCGGCCGCCACAGCAGGCATACGCCGATTAACACCTCCCACCAACCCAGCAGTGGTACGAACCAATCCGGATCGAACCACACCACCGTGTCCTCAACCAACTGCTGTGCCGGACTCTCGCCCAATGGTTTGAGAATGCCGAACCAGATGAACACGACCGCCAGCGAATACCGCAACAGGATGCGGCCGAAGCGATTCATCCAGTGTGCGATACGTTGATCCAGATGGTCGATCCGTTGGGACAGTTTCACGCCAAGCTCCCAGTGAGTGAACGATCCGTTATGCGCCTATTCGCTCGGATACGATAGGACGATGGGACGGAACCAGGCACTTGTCACCATGACGCCGAATGGAACAGCGAGCCGAAGTGTGGCGCCCGCGCGTGATTGGTGGGGGCGCTGCGCTTGACTCACCCTGCGAACTTGCAGCTTGTCATATGTTCAAATCTGAAATTCCGGCGCTTTGGTCGGCTCACCGATTTCGAGGGCGAGGAGGGTCAGGTCGTCGGTCGTGCGGCCGGGTTGGCACCAGGTTTTGACCTGATCGATAACCTGTTGCACGGATTCGCTCAGCGGCAGGTCACGGGCGTTGCCGAAGGCGTTGACGAGGCGGTCTTTGCCGAACATTTCGCCTTCGGCGTTGCGTTCTTCGATGATGCCGTCGGAGTAGAGCATCATGCGGTCGCCGGATTCGAGTTGGATGATGTGTTCGGTGTAGCCGGCCTCGTCGACGATGCCGATGGGGAAGCCGGAGATTTCACGGATGGCGGAGTCGGCGGCGGACATGTGCACCGGGCCGGGATGTCCGGCGCCGACGAAGCGAAACTGTTGGGCGGTAATATCGAGCAGGCCATAGATGACGGTGAAGTATTGCCGTGTCTCGTGGTTCATCGGGTAGATGCGATTAAGTTTGTCGGCCAGCGAGACGGGATTGGTCGCTGCGATGCCAGGCGGGACATCGGTCGGTTCAGTGACGAGACAGGTGTTGTCCTTGCGCGGTGTCAGGTCGCGATTGAGGGTGACCGACAGCAGCGCGGCGGGAACACCGTGGCCGCTGACATCGAGTACGTAGAGACCGACGTGGCGGTCGTCGAGTTGGAAGACGTTGAGCGAATCGCCGCCGAGTTCATCGCAGGGGTGGTAAGCCCAAGCGAATTCGACACCGTCAACGTTCGGCGGTGAGGTGGGGAAGCCGGCCTGTTGCACTCTTGCGGCGGCGACCAGGTCGCGACGCATGCGCTTGTTCGCCTGTTCCAACTCGGCGTTATGACGTGTGACCTTCTTTTCCAACTGAATGATTCGATCCACGGACCGCTTCAACCGCAACTGTGTCTGCACGCGGGCGTGAACGACGGGGAAGTTCAACGGCTTGGTGACGTAGTCATTGGCGCCGAGGTCGAAGGCGTTGACAATGTCTTCGGTCTCACCTTTGGCGGTCGCCATGATCACCGGCAGATCGGTGGGTGAATGGTTTTCGCGGATGCATTTAAGTGTTTCGTAGCCATCGATGCCGGGCATGGTGACGTCAAGCAGGATGACGTCGTAGTTGCATTGTGCAATCAAATCGAGGGCGGCGTGACCGTCTTCGGCGACGTCGACATCATGGCCGCGCTTGGTCAGGCGTCGGCTGAGCATATCCCGGTTCATCTCGTTGTCGTCGACGACGAGCAGTTTGCCGGTTTCAACTTGCGTGTTGTCCTGAGGCATGGTGAAACTTCAATGGAACGCAGGTGCGTCAGGGTGCTTGCGGGGGTACTTGATCATTGGGTTGGCTTGTGCCGGGGTTATCGTCACCGTGGTGGGTGTTGGCTTTCACCAGGACGGCGATCTTATCGAGCAGGCGGTCGAGTTGCACCGGCTTGGTGTCGTAATCGTCGCAGCCGGCGGCCATGGCTTTTTCGCGGTCGCCGGACATCGCGTGTGCGGTCAGCGCCATGACGGGAATGTGCGCGGTCTGCGGATTCGCCTTGACCTGCCGCGTCGCTTCCCAGCCGTCCATTACCGGCAGGCTCATGTCCATGAGAATAATGTCCGGTTGTTCAGTCGCGGCGAGGTCGACGCCTTGTTTGCCGTCCACCGCGAGCACGACGTCAAATTCTCGCCGCTTGAGCCGGCGGCTGAGCATGTCCCGGTTCATCTCGTTGTCTTCTACAAGAAGAATCTTGGTCATGTCGCGTCCACCTGTGGATCGGGTACGGCGTCACCGCGCGTGCATCGTTTGACCAGTGACGTTACTTCGTTGAGCAGTTCTTCGCGGCTGTATTGTCCTTTCTGCAACACTTGTTCGACGTGGCCTTTCAATCGCCGGTGATCGTCCGGCGTCAAATCTTTGGCGGTGACCACAATGACGGGAATGGAGCGCGTTTTTTCGTTTTGTCGCAGTGTTTCGAGGAACTCGAAGCCGTCCATCTCCGGCATCATCAGGTCGAGGATGATCAGTTCGGGCAGGTTATCGCCGACGCGCTGCAACCCTTCGCGTCCGTTGCCTGCTTCGGTGACGGTCCATTGTTCGGCTTCCAGCGTGCGGCGAAGCAGTTCGCGCGTGTTGTCATCGTCTTCAACGATCAACACGGGGCAAGGCGGTTCGTTGCACCGGTATTTGCGCAACACGGTGAGCAGGCGATCCCGGTCAACCGGTTTGGTGATGAAGTCCGACGCGCCAAGTGCGAACCCGATGCTGCGGTCGTTGACGATCGTCACCATGATGGTGGGGATGTCGGCAAGTTCGGCGTCGGCTTTGAGCGCCTTGAGCACGGCCCAGCCGTCCATGCCGGGCATCATGACGTCAAGCGTGATGACCGCAGGCTTGAGCATTTTGGCGGCGGCGAGACCTTCTTCACCAGTGGCGCAAGTTTCAACGTGGAAGCCATCCTTTTTCAGATAGCGCACCATCAGTTGCCGGGCGGTCGGGTCGTCATCGATGACCAGTACGAGGTCGCCATCGTGCGACAGGCTGTCGCTTGTAGCGCTGGTCAACATCGTACCGGTGTGCGGCGGCACGTGGGTGGCGCCTTCGCGTTCGGCCTGTTCGGCTTCCTTGAGCGCTTCGAGGAACGGTGTGACGTCGGCGGGCAGGTCGATGGTGAACGTGGAACCGTTACCCGCTTCGCTTTCGACGGTGATCAGGCCGCCCATCGCGTTGCAGAATTCCTGCGAGATGGTCAGGCCTAAGCCCGTGCCGCCGTACTTGCGCGTGGTGGAGGCGTCGGCCTGTCGGAACGCATCGAACACGCCGGCGAGTTGGTCTTTCGACATGCCGATGCCGGTGTCGATTACGTCGAATCGCACGCGCTGCTCGTCCTCCTTGCCGTACCGCGCCACCTTGAGCGTGACCGTGCCTTGGTCGGTGAACTTACAGGCGTTGGACAGCAGATTGAATAGGCATTGCCGGACGCGCGTGACGTCAGCGGTCATTCGGCCGAAGTCGGGATCGCACTGCACTTCAAAGGTGTTGTTTCGTTTCTGCGCCAGCGTGTGCACGGTGATGGACACCTCTTCGATCATCGCGGGCACGTCGAATGATTCGAGGTAAAATTCCATGCGGCCGGCTTCGATCTTGGACAGATCGAGTACGTCGTTGATCAAAGAAAGCAGGTGCTTGCCGGACGAATTGATCTTGCGCAGGTCAGGGACGAAGTCGGTCACGCCGGCGTCCTCGGCTTCCTCTTCGAGCATTTCGCTGTAGCCGATGATGGCGTTCAAGGGCGTGCGCAACTCATGACTCATGTTCGCCAGGAATTCCGACTTATGTTTGTTCGCCAGTTCCAGCGCCTCGGAGCGCTGTACCAGTTCGAACGTGCGTTGCTGGATGCGCGCTTCGAGGTTGCGATTCAGATCCTGCACTTCATCGAGCAAAAGTTCCTTGGCTTCAATGTTGCCGCGCAGGGACTCGGCCATTTCGTTGAAGGTTCGGCCCAACTGCCCGATCTCGTCGCGCGACTTCACATCGATGCGCTGTTCCAGGTGCCCGTGCGCGATTTGCGCAGCACTGTTGGTCAATGCCTTGATCGGATCGGTGATCCGTTTGGCGGTGTAGTAAACCACCAGCACGCCGACGAGTAGGACCGCGGCGGTGAGCCCGGCCCATAGCGCGAGCAGCGTGCGTTCATGCGCGATGAGGCGGGCACGGGAGAAACCCAGTCGAACGAAGCCGATCGTTTCATCCTTGCCTTGGCCGGTATTCGGCAGCAGTTCGACCGGTCCGACGATGTTTTCGTCGGGGATCGGTGCTGCGACGGCGACAATCGGCGCGGTGATTTCAAGAAAACCCTGCGTGCCGACGGAATCCTTCTCCACTGCCTGGAACGTTTTGAAAAGCGACTTGCGAGACGCATCGGTGAGGCCGGCCTGCTCGCTGACCTGGCTGACGCTCTTGCCGCCTTTGGCGATCAGTTTCGCCTCCGCGTTGTAAATGAACACGTAGGCGACGTCTGGGTCGGCGGTCGCACCGCGAATCGTCGGCTGCAGCGATTGTTCGCTTTCGATGAACACGCCCAACTCGGAACTGTACGCGGCGCTGTCGGCAATGGTCCGCGCCCGTCGGATGAATTCGTCCGACGCCAAACGCTTCTGCTGACCCAGGCTCACCCAACCGATCAACATGAACAACACAAGGAAGATCGGCACGATGGACCAGAAAATCCGCGATCGAAAACTGGTTGGCGAACGAAACAAACCCAATGGTGGTTCCCGTGGTGAATGTGTGGGTTGAACTTAGAACGTAATCTCCACACCCACCGTGTAAACAAACTGTGAGCGCAACCCGTCGTCACGATTGATGGGCACGCGGATGTTACCAATGAAATTCACGTCGTCGGTAATCATCAACTTCGTGCCCAGAGCGATGTCGACCAGGTGATCGCCCACGCCGTCGCCGCTGTGTTCCCATCGGCCGAGAATGTCCACCGCGACGGTCCACTCCGGCTGCATTGCGATGTCGACGCCCAAGAGGTAACGCAGGCTGTTCAATTCATGATTGTCCGGCACCAGTTCATAGCCCAGGTTCAAGTGCGGCGTGAATTTGTCAAACGTTTTGGCGGCAAGAAAAGCCGCGAGGATGCGCGTTTCGCCCGTGCCCAGCAGGTTGCGATGATCGCCGGTGGGCAAGACGATCTGGCCGGCGACGCCCATCTCAAACAGCGGGTCAAGCGCGTCGTGCGTCAGGTTGTGTTTCACGCGCAGAATCACATCGCCGATGCCGGAATGCGAACCGCCAGTGGACGAGTTGGGGTCGTCGGAGTTGGCGTCAAAAAAGTGTGGGCTGGGTGTGGCTGGTGTCGGGTCGAAAATCGAAGCGGTCGCGTCCGCCGACGCGTCGACGTGCACGAACGGAATAATGATGCCGATATCGAAATCGTCAGTCAGCCCGTAGTTCAGGAACAGTGCGAGGATGCTCTGTTCGATTTCGATGTTGACGTCGATGATGACCTGGTCGAGTTCAAAGTCGAGGATCGGTCCGCCGGGGAACGGCTGAAACGGCGCGAGTACACCGTCGCCGTTCACGTCCAGATGTTCAAGCACGATCTGCTGGCTGTCCAGTTCCCGGCCTTCAAAGTGCGAGAACTGAATGCGCGTGAAAGAGAATCCAAAACTGATCTGATTGGCGCCAAGTGTCGTCGGCGAATCGGCGAGCAGCGGTCCAAGGCTGTCGGTGACGCGGCGGGGGATGCCGGTTTCCAGGTCCAACTCAAAACCTGATTGCGACGACGGAAACGAAAGGAATCCGATGCCGGAGGCGAGCCCGTCATTGAGATTGTTCAGCCCTTGCAGTGATTCGGCCGTAAAGTGAGCATCGTGACCGAAGCCGCTGGCCTGGCTGAGGGTGATGCCGTCGCCGCCGTAAAGGTCATTGACAATGTCGCGCAGATCGCCGGTCACCTGCGCGTGTGCGCCGGCTGACATCCACAACGCGATCAACCAGACTGGTAACAGGAATGTCCGTCTCATACCGTTGCCCCTAACGATGCCCGCATCGCCGCGTGCGCGGCAACCGTCATCGACAATCCATCATCCGTGAGTGTTTCGTTGTTCGCCCGTTGGCGTGAATGTGCCATCCCTGACATGTTCATTGAATCACGTCGTCTGCCTCCCGCAACACCTCCGCCGGCACTTGAATGCCCAACCGCTTGGCGGTTTTCATGTTCACCACCACCTTGATTTTTCTCGCTTTGGTAAACGGCAGATCCTCGGCCCGTGTG
Organism: Phycisphaeraceae bacterium; assembly: GCA_028281215.1. GTDB lineage: Bacteria > Planctomycetota > Phycisphaerae > Phycisphaerales > Phycisphaeraceae > JANQKH01. The sequence goes on from JANQKH010000666.1 coordinate 7,351, forward strand.
CCCGTGAGCAACGCGTTGGCCAACTCACCCGCCTGCGCGCCGATGTCGGAACTGCTGCCGAATGATACCGACACCAGCGAACCCATTTCCGCCTGGCCCTTCGAGAAGCCGGCCAACGGTACACGATTGCGGTACGAAAACAACACCAGTTGTTTGCTCACCGTCGGCACGCTCATCGCCTTGTCCGGCACCAGCCAGAGCACTTCAATTTTCTGCTTCTGCAACGCGTTGAGCGCGCCAATCGCCTGGCGCGGCGAGTTGATTTTCTTGCTGATCAGTTCGATCCCCAACTCTTTCGCCACCTTCGCGCCGTCGTTGACCAGATGCCCCGTCGTCGCCGCGGTGTAAATCGTGCCGACCCGTTTGAGGTTTGGGTTCATCTGTTTGAGTAACTTGAACGTTTCCTTCACCGACACATTCATGCTCGCGCCGGTGATGTTCTTCGGTTGATCACCCACGATCGTCGGCGGATTCAGCACCATCGAATACACCACCGGAATGTTCGGCTTCTCTTTCTCCACCAGTTGCAACGCCCAGATGCCCACGGCATAAATCAAATCGGGCTTCACCTCGTTCTCGATCTCGTCGAGCATCTTCTTGCCTTTGCCAAAGTCGCCGCGCATGTCGTACGTGCCGACGATGCGATGGTTGTGCGATTTCTTGAACCCGTCGATCGCTTCCTTGAACTCGGTCGCCGGCGCGCTGAGCAAAATCGCCACGTCCGCTGCCCGTGTGGTTGTCGCAACGAACAAGGCCAAGCCCACAAACCACGCGACAATCCATGCACGTCGGCAATGACAGCATCGAGTCGAGAGGGCGGTCTCTGTCGACGGGTATGGCATGGAGTCTCAGCTAGGCACCAGTTGAACGGCGAATTATAGCAGAATCGGCTTGGATCCTAAGGTTTCACCGCTTTTTCCAACGTCGCGCACGCACACCGGCGCGACCTGTCAGATATACGAATTGAAAGTCGCCGCCGGTCCAAAACCGTGCATGTGGTGCAGGTGGCGCGAAAACGCAACCATTATCGGCCGTCAATGGAATCGCTCGTATCACCGCCGTGTCATCGCGTTCGACGGGCCGCATCTATGTGAATGCTCAACAACCAACGACAATGAATCACGATAGGATTCCCTTCACCACATGACCGTGCACATCGGTCAACCGGTAGTGCCGCCCCTGGAACTTATACGTCAGCCGTTCGTGATCGATGCCCATCAGGTGAAGGATCGTGGCGTTCATGTCGTGCACGTGCACGTCGCCGGTGGCGACGTTGTAACAGAAGTCATCTGTGACACCGTGCTCGTGTCCACCTTTGACACCAGCGCCGGCGAGCCAGATGGTGAAACATCGTGGATGGTGGTCGCGCCCCGGTGCTTTGCGGTTGCCTTGGGCGTAAACGGTGCGGCCGAACTCGCCGCCCCAGATCACCAACGTGTCTTTGAGCAGGCCGCGACGTTTCAGGTCCATCACCAGCGCGGCCGAACCTTGATCAACTTCTTTCGCGATACCCGGATGTCGGCCGGGCAGGTTGCTGTGGTGGTCCCATCCGCGATGGTAAAGCTGAATGAAACGCACATCGCGCTCAGCAAGTCGGCGGGCGAGCAAACAGTTGGCCGCGTGTGTGCCGGGTTGTTTGGCGTCTTCTCCATAAAGCTTCCACGTCGAGTCCGGCTCGTTGGAAAAGTCGGTCAGTTCCGGCACGGACATCTGCATGCGGTACGACATTTCATACGCGGCGATGCGTGTGTCGATTTCCGGATCGCCGGTCTGCTCGCGCCGCAGCGCGTTGAGTTTGGCCAAATCGTCAAGCATATCACGGCGAAGCTTTAACGATTCGCCGGTCGGGTCTTTGAGGTAGAGCACGGGATCGCCGATGCCGCGCAGTTTCACGCCCTGATGATTCGAAGGTAAAAAACCCGAACCCCAAAGCCGCGAGTAAAGCGGCTGCGCCTGTTTGTCACTGCACTTGGAAAGCAAAACGACGAACGCGGGCAGGTCTTTGTTTTCGCTGCCAAGTCCGTAACTCGCCCACGAACCCAGGCAGGGCCGACCCGGCTGTTGATGCCCGGATTGAATGAACGTGATCGCCGGATCATGGTTGATCGCTTCGGTGTACATGCTCTTGACGAGGCAGATGTCGTCGGCGATTTTCTGATGCCATGGCAACAGGTCGCTGATCGCGAGTCCGCTCTTGCCGCACTTGCGAAACTTGGTGAAGCTTTTGGTTACGATAAACCGACTCTGCCGGGCGGTCATGCCGGTGAGGCGCTGGCCTTTGCGGATCGAATCGGGCAGGTCCGTGCCGTCCAGTTTTTCGAGCGACGGTTTGTGGTCAAGCAAATCCATCTGCGACGGCGCGCCGGATTGAAACATGTAAATCACGCGCTTGACCTTCGCCGGCAGATGCGGCACGCCGGGCAGCCCGTCGTTCATGGCGGCGCGCGGTTTATTCTTTGACGCGGCGAACAGAGTCGGATTCATCAACGACGCCAACGCCGTTGCGCCGATGCCGTAATACCCCGCGCCGCGCGAAAAGAATTGGCGGCGGGTGCTGAGCAGTTGGTTTTCGAGGATCGGATTCATGTTTGGTGATCCATTGGTCGAACTATTCGTCAGTCCCATGCTTCGACGGGGACAAGTGCCTTCTCATCTCGTTCGGCTTTGCCCTTGGGCCTAGCCTGGGGCGAATCATGGTTTGGTAATCGCTTCACTCAGGTTAAACATCATCCTCGCCACGGCCGTCCATGCCGCGTGCTCGGCTTCATTCAATGACGCATCGCGCTGCGAGACGCCGACCGCCAGCATTTGTTCCGCCGCTGTGGCGTTACGTTTGTAGTACGCCAGCCGTTTGTGATACGCGTTGAGCAATATGCGGCCTTCCAATTCGCTCGGCTTACGTGAGGTCAACAGGCGAAACGCGAACGTAATTTTGTCTTGTGGGCTGTCGCCACCTTGCTTCATCATGCGCTGGGCAAGGAACCGCGATGCTTCGACGAACTGCGGGCCGTGCATCAACACGAACGGTTGCAACGGCGTGTTGGTGCTCGACCTTTTGACGACGCAGAACTCGCGCTCGGGCGCATCAAACGCCTGCATGCTCGGCGGGGGGACGGTGCGCTTCCAGAACGTATACAGACTGCGGCGGTACAGATGTTTTGGATCGGTCTGATGCGGGTACGCCCGCGAATAGCCTGGCCGGTTGTTGATCTCCAGCCACAAACCCTTGGGATGATACGGGTACACACTTGGCCCGCCGACCTCTTCGATCAACAAGCCGCTGACGAACAGCGCCTGATCGCGAATCGTTTCACCGTCCAGTCTTTTGCGCGGTCCGCGGGCGAGCAATCGGTTTTCCGGATCGCGCTCCAATAACTGCGACGATACAAACGACGACTGCCGATATGTCGCACTGAGCACGATTGCTTTGTGCAGGCGTTTGACATCCCAGCCGTGAGTCATGAAGTCACGTGCAAGCCAATCGAGCAGTTCAGGATGCGAAGGAAATTCGCTTTGCGAGCCGAAGTCTTCCGACGTTTTGACAATGCCGGTGCCGAACAGTCGCTGCCAGTACCGATTGACAATGACCCGCGCGGTCAGCGGGTTGTTCTTCGCGGTCAACCATCGCGCCAAACCCAGCCGGTTGCGCGGCAGGTTGCTGTTCATCGGGGGTAGGGCCGACGGTGTGTCGGCGTTGGCCCGTTCCCGCTTCATGTCGTATTGCCCGCGTTCGAGCACGTGCGTCGTGCGCGGCTTGGCCATGTCCGCCATGACCATCACGCTGACCTTCTTCGCCTGTCGCGAAAGTTTGTCGCGCGCGGCGCGGAGTTGTGCTTGCAGTGCTCGCAGATCGGCCGGCGCTGCGGTCGTTAGGAAGTGATCGCGCAACTGTTGCTGCTGCGCTTGCGTTCGCTTGCCGACCGGAATCGATGCGATCGACGTGACATCATCTTTGAACCCCGCGCCGGGGCGGTCGGTTAACGCCAATCGGAATCGGCCGATGTTGTGAGAGGAACCGAAGTGATGCCGCAACCGCACACGCACTTCCGTACCGCCTTTGAATCCAAACGGCTGATCCGCGGTGAACACCGCGACCCGGTTTTCTTTTTTCGTCGGACCGTCCACCGCCCA
>JANQKH010000702.1 GCA_028281215.1 Phycisphaeraceae bacterium
TTCAGGCGTTTATAGAGATCGATCAGGTTGGTGCAACAGCCCATCAAGACGTGCTGACAGTTGTCGAGTTCCCGTCCTGTTTGGGGATCGACGAAGCTGGTTGCTCGGCCGCCGAGTCGTTTGCTCGTTTCCAGCAGCGTGACTTGCACGCCCCGGTCGGCCAGTCGCACCGCCGCGGCGATGCCTGCCAGACCGCCGCCCAGCACCAGAGCGCTGGCGGCGCGGTTTTTCGAGTTTTGCATCGAGTCGGTCAAGGTGTCAATTCTGTGGCAAGTGCAGGTCAGTCCACATCGGTGAGCGTGGCGGCTGAGAGTTTCAGTTCTTTTCCGAAGCGCGTGAACTCCAGACTAAGTTCGCGTGCAAACACAGGTTGCTCGCCGGTGGGTGCGATGTTGACTTGCATGCGCGTGGTGATGCGATTCTTACTGCCAAGGGATTTGAGATAACGAATATCCCCGTAACCAAGTTTGAACTTCATTCTACGAATCACATCGCCGGAGCGAAAGTCCGGGACGGCAAGCGATTTCAGAGATTTCTCATCACGGTTGTAAAGGGCGGTGGCGACCTTCCCCGCCAGTTCCTTGGTGTCGGGGCGAAGGTTATCGGCTGGGCCGGTTGAGGCGGGCTTGGTCACCAGGATCCAACCCCAGGGTTTACGGTGTCGGGTGTCGTACATTTCATACAGTCCGGCGGTTGACGGGGCGACAAAGTCGATCTTGGTGTCCGCGATGATCAACGTGTCCTTGCCCGCCACGGCCATGCGATGAATGGAATCCACATCAAAGGTCATCCGCATGCGCTGGTTCGGCTCCATCACCAGAAACACCGGCGGTTGCTTGTGCCCGGAAAACTGAATGGTGCTACCCGGTGTCTTGAAGAAGTCCAACCTTTTGACCGGAAGTTGCTTGCTCAAGTAAAGCTCAACCAACTCTGCCTTGTCACGCCCGGACGCTTCGCTGATGTAGAGCAGCAGCCGGTCGGCATCAATGTGCTTGCGATCAAGATGAAAGGCGATGAGTTGTTTCTTGTAGGCGCCTTCAGCTTGGCCGATGGCATGATGGATCGCAGCGGAGGTCAACGATGTCGCGCCGGGACTCGCTGGTTTGACCGTAATTCCGACGGGTTCGCTCTTGAATTGCTGAGTCAGCATGGCGAACGGGGAACGCTTGCGATCGGCGTTATTCAACTGAGGCGGCGAGAACACCATCGCTTGTAACCGAAAGTAACCCGGATTGAAATGGGCGTAGTCGTCTTTGGGTTTTCTCAATCGTTTGCGAAAGTCGTCATCCATTTTGATATGAAATCGCAGTTTGTATTCGTGTCCCACCTTGATGGTCGATTGCAAAGGTGTGTTGAAATTCACTTTGGGAATGACAGCCTGCATATCATTCGGCACGGCGATATCGACCAGTGGGCCGTTGAGCACCACGGCATCGTGGTCTTTGCCGAATCGATCCCGGACGGATTCCAACTTGAAAAGCACAAACCCACGGACGAATTGATCGGCTTTGATTTCTCGCTGATCCAGTTGTAGCTTGACGTAACCTTTGGCGCCACCCACGATGACCTCGCCCGCTTTGGCGGTTGAGTCAGGCAGAGCTGAAGCGAGGATAATCGCCAGAGCCGAGAAGAATGTTGTCAGGCGACGCATGTCAGGCACTCCATGGTGGTCGGATCAAGGCCGAGTCAGGGGCGGATGCGGCGAAGCATGGCGGATAAGGCGATGCTGAGTTTCTGCGCCTTGTTCAGTCGCACACGCTGGGTCAACACACGCCTCGGGTTGGCGGCAATTTTTTCCAACAGTCGGCGGTAGATACGCATCATCGCCCAGCAGGTCGGCCGGCAATTCCGCGGCAGGTGGGATTCAAGGGCGTTGCTGGCGTCGTAATAACTTCGAGCGCGAGCGATCTGTTCTTCCATCAGTGCCAGGAAGTTGCCGTCGGTTTCCCTGCCGGGATCGCGGAGCCAATTGGCGAATGAGTCGACATCAAAGCCATGGCGCTGCAGGTCTTCTGCGGGGAGATACACCCGGTCACGATAGGCGTCCTCGACAACGTCGCGCAGTACATTGGTCAGTTGCAGCGCGATGCCGCGCTGCTCAGCCAGAAGTCGCGTCTGGTCATCACCGTCATATCCCCAAACTGAAATGCAAACCAATCCCACCACGCTGGCCACCTTGTAGCAGTAGTCGTAGAGCTGATCGAACGTAGCATAGCGCGAGCAGGTTTGATCCAGTAACTGCCCGTCAATCATGGCGTCAAGATCGCAACGGGCAATTTGATAGTCCCGAAAGGTTTGACTCACGGCCGGCCACATCGCGTCGAATGAAGCCTGGGCATCCCCCGGCGAGTTTGACCATGTGTTGTCGAGCGCTTCGTGCGTTCGCTGACGAAACGATTCAAGGCGGTCACGTTTGTGGTCGGCGTCGCCTTTGGCGTCCGCCAGATCGTCCACTGCTCGCATCCAAGCGTAAACGGCGTACATGGCGGATCGTTTGGGTTCAGGTGTGAGCATCATGCCGTAGTAAAAATTCTTCGCTTGCGCTTTGGTCCACGCGCGACAGAATTCAAACGATTGAGCGAGCCCATCGTCCGGTGGTTGGATCAGCGTTTTCTGGTCCATGGTTGTGGAACTCATGTCGCCGACTCCGCCTGACTTGTCGGTCGTTCCGCTCGGTTGGTATCGCTGTCCGCCTTGCCACGTGGTACACCAATGCCGAACCACTTACCCATCAGTGCTCGCATCATGAGCGACAGTTTCGCCGACTTGCTCAATGATGGTCGATATTGAAGGGTGTTGTGGCCTCGTTTGCGAATCATTTTGAGAATGGCCTCGCCGCCCATACTGAAAAGCTGGATGTCCAGCCGCACTTCTCGCGACACCATCGGCAGCAACTGTCGGCCTTGATCGAACAGCGGCCACGTTCGATCGCACAGATCCCGGATCGTCTTTCGATACGCCGGCAGCAGAGCGTTCATCCCCACGGGCGGCACGGCCTCACAAGCGCGGCAGGACGCGCCGCCTTCTTTTTCGTGCTGTCCGTCGAGTTTGACGGCCGACACCATCAAATCAATGTCCAGTTGATGGGTGCGTGCGACGTCTTTGGGAATGTAAACGCGATCGCGTTCGAGAATGTCCCGTCGAACGTCCTGCCAGAAGTTGGCCAGTTGTAAGGCTGTGCAGGTGGCGTCGCTGAGTCGCTGGCGTTCTTCATCGCGGTAGCCGCACAGGTAAAGCACCAGTCGCCCGACTGGATCGGCGCTGCGTGTGCAGTAGTCGGCCACCTGTTCCCACGTGTCATACCGTGTGACGGTTTGATCCTGTACGAACGCATCGATCAGGTCATCGAATGGCTTTCGTGGAATGTCGTGTTTCTCGATGGTGTGATGCAGCGCGACGAATACCGGATGGCGGGGTTTGTCGTCGTAGCAGAGGTCGACTTCCCGCCGCCACCACGCAAGCAGTTCGAGGCTGAGTTCAGGGTCGCCGGTTTCGTCGCCCAGATCGTCCGCCCACCGGCAGAACGAATAGACATGGCGAAAGTCATCGCGCAGATGTTTGGGCAGAAACCAACTGACGACCGTGAAATTTTCGTAGTGCGACTTGGCCAAATCACGCGTGTATTGCGTGGCCTGTTCAAAATCCAGCACCTCGCAGTGCTCCGGACCGAATGTGCTGAGTTGGTCAAGAATCTGGGAAGGCATGGTGCGCCCCATCTTACTCGAATCGTCAATCACCCTATAATCGCCCGCCCCATGGCTGAGTCGTTCAAACGTGTTGGACATTTCAAGCAGGTGGACGCATTCGCGGACCATTTGCAATCATTGGGCGTTGAGCTGCCGATGGACGATCGGATTCAGTCGGCGGCGGATGGTTCGCCGATGGCACAGGCCATCGAACTCGGGGGATTTCAGGTCGGCAATCGCTGGTGCATTCATCCGATGGAAGGCTGGGACGGCACGCCGGACGGTCGCCCGTCAGCGCACACGTTTCGCCGCTGGCAACGCTTCGGTTTGAGCGGCGCCAAATTGATTTGGGGTGGTGAGGCGTTGGCGGTGCGCTACGACGGCCGCGCCAATCCCAAGCAGCTCTACTACCGTCCGGAAAACACTGAGCCGATTCAACAACTCTTGCAGACACTGCTCGATGCCCATCGTGACCGATTCGGCGCCGGCAGCACAGATGACTTGTTGGTTGGGTTGCAATTGACGCATTCCGGCCGATTCTGTCGACCAACCTATAAAGATCGGTTGGAGCCGCGCATTGTGTATCACCATCCGTTGCTCGATGCCCGGTGCGGCA
>JANQKH010000738.1 GCA_028281215.1 Phycisphaeraceae bacterium
CCCACGACGACGAAGTTCTGTGACCCCTGTACATGCGGGCGGATGGGGACGCATTCGCCGAGCAGGCGTTATGGTTTTTTCGCCGCCGCGAGCCGGGCGTTTTTGATCCCGGCAGCGCGGGCCATGTCGAGCACGCGAACGGCGACACCAAGGTCGGCCACGCTATCGCCGCGAATGACCAACCCTTCGCCGGTCGAGGTGCTGGCGAGCGCCTGAAGCGCGCCGGGCAGCGAGTCGAGCGTGTATTGCCGGGATCCGAGGAAGATCCGATTCTGCTCATCAATGGTGATGAACAACGGCGGCGCGGCGCTGGGGCTTTGCGCGCTTTGCGCCGGGGGTAGGTCGACCGGCACTTCAAGCTGCTGCTCGCGCTGGGCGCTTTGGTAGAGGAAGAAGATCAACAGCAGAAAGAGCATGTCGACCATCGCCGCCAATGGCAGAACGGGCGCGCCGCGCTGTCGTGATTCGGCGGCGAAACTCATGCGTCACCTCGTGCGACTGAATTGGAGCCGCCATCACGCTTGATGTGGTCCGCAACCGCGTGCACAGCTTGCTCGGCCTCGGCGAGCACACGCGTCGCCCGGCCCTTGACAATCGAATAAAACGCCAGCGCCAGAATCGCCACGATCAGGCCGAACATCGTCGTCGCCATCGCGCCGGAAATGTCTTTCGACAGCGCCTTGCTGGTGATGTCGATCTGTGTTTCATTGAGCACGAAAAACGCACCCATCATGCCGACCACCGTGCCCAGCAAACCCAGCATCGGTGCGACGTTGGCGATGTCAGCGAGGTAGCTGATGCGGTTCCAGAGGATGTCCGCGCGGCGTCGACCCTCCGTTTCCAGAATGTCCATCAGCACCGAATGTTCCTTGCCTGCGTTTTCCACACAGCGCTGAATGATGCTCGATACAAAAATCTGACGGTGCACACGACAGAAGTCGGCCGCCTCCTTGTATTGGCGATCCAGCACCATTTTCATCACGTCGTCCACAAACGGCGCCGGCACCATGCTGTTGTGATTCACTGTCAGCAACAGATACACAAACATCAGCAACGCCACCACGCTCAGCGCGAGAATGATGCTGATGATGATCGGGCTGGTCTGAAAGAGCACAACCAATGAGGGCAGGGATTTGTCCTGCTCGGTCGGCCCCGGTGTCGTGGTCGGCGTTGGAGCCGGCGCTGCGTCTTTGGACTGCGCGAGCACGGGCGAGGCGCCCTCGGCGGACGATTCAAAACCGACCTGCACCATCACCAGTAATACCACCAGCGCACCAATCGCGCCGATCGCCGCCACGATGCGTTGCCGTGACCATCCATTCGATTGTGTTGAGGCCCACCTTCCGGAGGGGCCGGCCTGAGTGCTCAGCTCAGGCTGAAACCTGTCACCACGTAACATGCGAAGTCTCCCTGATCGCGTCTGACCGTCCATGGTACCGCTTGCCAAACTCACTCGCTGCCTGTCGGCATCCTGCCGACGCTGTCCACGGTCAGTCAACCACGCACGTGTATGACTGGATTGTACGTCGTCAAGCGGGGGAAACCAAGACACATGTGCCGACTGACGGCAAGTCTTTTCAACCGCGCAAAAACTGCTCAATCGTTGAGCACCACCACATCCTCCGGCGCGAACGTGACGATCGCCGAAGCATCGTTCCCAGCCATCGGGCGCGGGTTCAGTTCATACGAGGTGAGCAACGTGTCACCGCCGGCGATCAAGTGATGCTGCGCCACTTCGCCAAGGTAAACCAGATCGCGCCGTTTGACTTCAACGCGGTTGCGGCCGTCGATGTTCGGCACAGGCTGAAAGTCCGACCCTTCGATGCGAATCGCTTCCGGGCGAACCGAACAGGTCACGTTGCCCGCAGCGGGAAGATCATCGGGGTAGACGCGCGAACGAAGGCGACCGGCGTTGGTATCAAGGATCAGGTCGTCGCCGTCGCGCCGTACGATGCTCGCGGCGATGAAATTCGTTTCGCCCAGGAAGTCCGCGACGAATCGGTTGTTCGGGCGATCATAAAGCTCGCGCACCGGCCCGTGCTGCATGACATTGCCCGCATTCAACAGCGCCACCTCGTCCGCCATGGACAACGCTTCTTTCTGATCATGTGTGACATATACGGCGGTGATGCCGGCCTGCTTGCAGATGTCGCGAATCTGCGTGCGCATTTCCAATCGCAGTTTGGCGTCGAGGTTGGACAGCGGTTCGTCGAGCAGCAGCACGTCCGGCTCAATGACCAGCGCCCGGGCCAGCGCGACCCGCTGCTGCTGACCGCCTGAGAGTTGGTTGGGTTTGCGGCCGGCCATGGGCTGCATCTGCACCATGTCAAGCGCCTTGTCGATTCGTTGTTTGGCTTCGCCGCGGTTGACCTTACGAATCTGCAAGCCGAAGCCGACGTTCTGCGCGACGGTCATGTGAGGCCACAGCGCGTAGCCCTGAAACACCATGCCGCAGTTGCGCTGGTGTGGCGGCGTATGGGTCACGTCCTTGTCACCGAAGCGGATCGCGCCAGACGTTGGCTCGGTAAAACCGGCGAGCATCCGCAGCAACGTCGTCTTGCCGCAACCGCTGGGCCCTAGCAGGAAAAACAACGCGCCCGGTGAAACCGACAACGACACCGCATCGACCGCCACCGTCGAGCCAAACTCCTTGCGCAGGTTTTCCAGAACAATGGGCGTCATGCGAGTGAGAAGAATAGCAGATGTCGCCCACCGCTCACCCAAAAAACACGGAAAATACCTCTCAGGAACGTAGGAATTCAGGAAGCAGAGCAAACCGAATCGGCCGCAACGACGGAAATGCCGTCGCGACATATGAGACAACCGGCATGGCGGTGAAGCGCACGTCAACCGTGCGGTATCACGGGGCATGGAAGGTAGAATGCTTTGCGTCCCCACCGGAGCATAACTATGACGGTGTTCATTCTGGCCGTGGTTCTTCAGGCGAACGCCAATTCGCTGATCTCATCGGTGAATCCTCCTCCGCCCAGTTCATCGCCTGTACGCGAGGTCGCACCGAATTATGACGATGTGAAATTCACTCGCTCGGGTCAAGTGCCGGCCGACATCCTTTCGCGAATCCCGCGGCAGCATGCGGACTACATCGCCAAACGGGCGAAGCTCGGCAATCCGGTCTTCATCGCGGACCAGTTCTTTTACACATGACCGCCGTTGCGCGCCGTCCGTGTGACGGTGAAGCTCGACCCCAACGGCCAATGGCGCGTCGTCGGAGGTGTGCCCAACGTGTTCGTTTTGCCCGGAATCGGCGCAAATGACAAGAACCCGTAGTTTGGATGCGCGCGCAGCGCTTCACCCCGGCAAGCCACAGCCAAAAGGAAACATCGTATCCCTCAATGCGCTGAAATAAAGGGACGAATGGCTGATCCGGCTGTTTCAACAGGCGCAAGTGAATATCGATATACTGCGGCCCATGTCGGGATCTACCGAGGAACCATCAATTCTTTCCGAGAAGGATGTGCGGGCGATGATTCGTCTGATCGGTGACGTCGCAGCCATCGGAGGCAATCAGGCCGCCAAACGCCGGGTGCTGATGGAGCGGCTGGCGGAATTGGTCAATGCCGACTGCTGGCTCTGGTCGATGTTTCGCCTTTGTGAACCGGATGGCAACGCGATGACCATCGGGCTTTTACACGGCGGGCTGACCGAGGAAGAAATCGCTCGTGTCGCTGCCGCCGAGACGGATCCGCAGTTGCCCAAACCTGAAACGCGTTCACTTCTCCAACTGCTGGACACCGGACAACATTTCACTCGCCGCCGCGTCCAAATGGTGGACGACCAATCGTGGTACAGCGATCAACACACGAAACTGTACCGGCAGGACTGGCTCGACGACTGCATCTACTCCATCTATCCGATCAAACACGAGCAGGAAGAAAACGTCATCAGCGGGATCGGCCTGCACCGGCGCTGGGGCCGCGACCCATTCACCGCGCGTGAGGCGCGCATCGTTCACATCATCACGTCCGAAGTGAATTGGCTGCACCACCAAGCTGTACCCGGCAACCGCGGCGACGGCGCTCAAACCTTGCCGCCGCGCCTGCGACCTATTCTCGCCCTGCTCATGGACGGACAAAGCCGTAAACGCATAGCCCTTCACCTCGGCCTCAGCATCCACACCGTCGGCGACTACATCAAGGAAATCTATAAGCATTTCAAAGTCAACGGTCGCGTCAAACTCCTGCGACACTTCATGGCCGGTGACGGCGGCGATCAGGATTGACGCTGAATGGGAATAGATCGCCCGAGTCTCAAGTGCGCGATCCGTTTCGAAAAGACAGAACGTCACTCAAGGATGCGCCAAAGACGATGCCATCGCGCTAGCACACGCTCCGGTAACGCGCTGGAGCCAGAACCCGGTCTAGTTTCCCAAGACAACAAGTATTACAAACTTTTGATATTCAAATCCCAAACCCCGTATCCATCGACGAATCGTCCGCGCTGGCGGCGGGGAGTTTGGGTGTGCCGGTGTCGCCGGGACTGGTGGTCTGGTCGGCTTGCGTGGCGGGCAGGGAGAGGATGAAACTGGCGCCTTCGCCGGGGGTGCTTTGCACGCTGACCGTGCCGTGGTGCTCCTCGACGATTTTGCGGGTCACTGCCAGCCCCAGTCCAGTGCCGCGCAGGCCTTTGGTGGAATGAAACGGCTTGAAAAGTTTGGCTTGCTGGTCACGGTCGATGCCGGGGCCGTTGTCGCTCACGCTGATGCGCACCGCCTGGTTTTCATCGTCGTATGCCGCCCGCAACGTCACGAAACCATCGTCCGGCGTCACCGCGTCCAACGCGTTGTTCAACAGGTTCAGCACCGCCTGTTCAATACCCGACGCGTCAATCGGAATCGGAGGCATGGACTCATCGATCTCCGTGATGATCGCCACCTTCCTCGCATCAAACTGTCGTTCGGTCAGTTCCAGCAGATCGTAAAGCAGTTTGTCGATGTTGGTCACTTCGAACTCTGGCTGACGCTGCTTTGAGAACGCGAGCATGTTCATCGTCAGATCGGTCACGCGACTCAGGCTTCGGGACACAACGTCCCACCCGCGCTTGACCGTTTCCATCTTGGTTTTCTTGAGTCCGAGTTCGACCACTTCCGCACCGCTGTTGAGGCCTTGAATGATGTTCTTGATCGAATGGCTCAGCGATGCGACGGTTTCACCGATCGCAGCGAGGCGCGTTTGTTGCATACGCTGCTCGAACTGTTCGATGTTCGCCAATGCGAGTCCGGTCTGCACGCCGATCGCCGTCAGCAGCAGCAGTTGATCTTCGGTGAAGGTGTAGTTGACGATCTTGCTGTCGAGGTGGATCACGCCGAACAACCGTTCGTTGAATTTGATGGGTACGCACATCGCCGAGCGAATGAGGTAACGATGCACACTGTCATGCCCGCTGAACCGCTCATCGGTCATGGCGTTGCTCGACAGCAGGCCTTCGCCGTGCCGCATCACGTGCTGAATGATCGTCTTGCTGACAGTGATCGCCGCGTCTTCCTGTTGTTGCGGCAACGGCTCCACACGGTGCCGTACGACCGCTGGGTCCGGCTTGCTGTCGGCTTCGTCCTGAATCAGAATGAAACCGCGGTCGGAACTGAAGTGCTCAAAGATCACATCCATGACGCGGTTGAGCAGCGCGGCGCGGTCCGGCTCCGAGCCGATCAATTGCGTCAGTTCGTAAATCACTTTCAGATGCTGCTCCGCCGCGAGCGACGGTTCAGGGATCGCCAGAATCATCGAGTCATCATTGGACGGCACAGCTTTTTCAATCGCGACGTCCAACTCGCCTTTCTTGGCGATGCGGACGGGGCTTTTCTTTTTCTTCTTCTGCCGCGCGTCGCGGCCGAACATGATCAGCGTGTTACCCGTGCGGATCTGATCGCCCGGTTGCAACAAACGGCGTTCCTTCACCGGCGTGCCGTTGACAAACGTGCCGTTGCCCGAGTCGAGATCGTTGATGTACCACCGGCCGTCGTCGGGCGTCAGTTCCGCGTGCCGGCGGGAGATGGTCTGATCGGTCAGCGGCAGCGCCTCGCTCGATCGGCCGATCAACTGCGGCTCATCGTCCGGCAAATCCCAACCGCGCCCCTGATCCGGACCTCGAATGACCGACAACACCAGCATGATGCAACCTCTATCGCGGCCTGCTCCCGGTCGTGTGACAAGCAGGCGAAGTGAAACGTTCGACGCAGTCAATTATACGATGTCGATGGCGCGGGTCACAGACCTTCGAGAAAGTGAATCAGATCGTTCAACTCCGCGCCGCGAATCGTCTCGCCGTTCGGATGGCCGAAGGTGGTGAACACGTCGCGCAGCGTGGCCGCGCGGTTGTCGTGAAAAAACCGGTCACGCTGGCTGACGCCGCGCAGCGAAGGCGGGTTGAACCGCCGCACGCCCGATTCATCCGACAGGTTCACATCGTGCGTTTTGGTGGAGGTGAAACTGGCGCCTTTATGGCATTGCTTGCAGTCCAGTTTCTCAAACACGCGTCGGCCGCGCTCAAAGGCACGGCGGTCCAGCGTGCCGCGCGCCTTGGCCAGAGAAGGCGGCGGCGTCAGTGTGGCGATGTAAGCCTTGAGCGCGGCGACATCTTCCGTGCGAGCGGTCGGCCCCTGCATAGTATTGCGAATCGACTTTTCAATCTGCTCTTCCAACGTGGGTTTGTTGCCCAGCCAGCCCCATGGCTTCGTGTCGCCCACGCCGCGCAGTGAAAGG
>JANQKH010000844.1 GCA_028281215.1 Phycisphaeraceae bacterium
CGCTCGGACTGCCCATGACGATGCCGACGATAGGGTTGTCACTGGTGTTCATGGCCGGGGATTATGGAAGGATAGTGAGGGAAAATCAATATACGTGGAAATCATGTCTCTTTGTGCAGATCCAACCACGCTTCGGGCAGGACCTCAAGCCAAAATCGGCCGTTGGTTTTTCGTACAAAGACCTTGCAGTCGAAGGTCTCCGAAAGCGATTCAGGAGTGATGACTTCATCGGGTTCACCACGTGCCACGAATTGCCCATCGCGCATGAGCAGAACCTGTGATGTGCGTGGCGATAGTTCTTCCACGTGATGCGTGATCATCAGGATGGTCGTTTTGTGCGAATTCGAGCAGTGGTCGTTGTGTTCCATGATTTTTTCAATCGTCGCCAGCACGCGTTCTCGACCGCGCAGGTCAAGACCTGCCGTCGGCTCGTCGAGAATGAGCAGTTGCGGCCGGTTGACCAATGCTCGGGCGATCAGGCAGCGGCGTTGTTCACCGGTGGAAAGCAAGGCGAATCGCAGGTCGGCTCGGTGACCGAGGCCGACGGTTTGCAGCATGTGTCCGGCGGCGTCAAATTGCGAATCCGTTGGTCGATCGTACAAACCCACGCTGCCGAAGAAGCCCGTCAGCACTGCTTCCGTGGCGGTCAGTTCCGCGTCGACCACCGCGCCGCTGACGTGGTGGTCGGCAGTGCTCGCGGTCGGATTCACGACACTGACGCGTTGCCGCAAGGCACGGATGTCGGTGTGGCCGATCGTTTCGCCGAGCACCTGCACATCGCCGCTGCGGAAGAATGCGTGGCCGGTGAGCACGCGCGTGAGTGTGGTCTTGCCGCACCCATTCGGCCCGAGGATCGCACTGTATTGCCCTGCGGGCAGGGTGAAACTGACGCCGCGCAGAATGTTGGTGCGACCGCGTTCGAGGAAAAGGTCGCGCACAACAGCCGCGTTATGGGCAGCGGCGGTGGTGTCGGTATTCGTGGCTGACATGAAACAGATGCTACCGAGTTCCGCTGCCTTTGGCTTGTTCGCTGAGTTCACTTTTTGGGTTGTTGGATCGCCCAGTGCACACCGTTGCGCAGAAGCTGTTGAAAATCCTCGCGTGCGAAATCGCTGGTGTGACCGAGCGATGTGTAAAACACGCGGCCGCCCCATTTGTTTCGATTCGTCCACGCTACCGGCTCGTGCGGTTTCAGGTCGCCGACACGTCCCATCAGCAGCACTTCGGTGTGTTTGCCCAACGGTGATGTTTTGTAGAGCCACGATGTGACTTTGGTTTCGACCTTGCCGACACCTTGCATGATCGGATGATCGTGAGCGGTCTTCGGTGACCAGACGAATGTGAAAGGCCCGTTCTTGCCCTTGTTGCCGTGATGATTGGTGTAATGTCCGCCGAACACCTCGGCGTCAAACTCCGGCCATTCGTTCTCGCCGTGCTTCGTGGGGCGAAGGCAGAACGCGTGGCTCGACGTGCGAATGCCCACAACCGGCTTGCCGGCGGCGATGAACTTACGGATGCGATTCAACTGTTCCTTCGGCAACAATCGCCGTCGCACGCTGATCAACATCAGGTCGGCGTCGTTCAGCACTTCGAGGCCAGGAATGTTGTTTCGATCATCATCCTTCGCATAAACAAAATTGACCCGAAAGTCTTTTTGCAAGTACTTCGCGGCGAAGGCGGGCAGTGTTGTTTTGGTGTCGTATTCCTTCTCTCCGATGACGATGGCGATGTGTTTGCGACGGTCATCCTTAAAGCGAAACTCTTTGCCGCGGATGATCTGATCGCTGGTGATCGTCGGGCACCAGTGTCGTTCGATATGTGAAACGACCAAATCCGTACCGCTGAAGTGACTGACGAACGGCCGCTTCGCGGGGTTATACATTGTGTCAGTCATGTCGCGTACGAGCACGACGTTCTGCCCCTGCATCACCATCTGCCGGATGGAGAACGGCCGACCGAGCACGCACATGTTGGTGTGTACGCCCATGACGATCACGTTGGTGATGCCGCGCTGTTTAATCAAATAAAACGCTTCGGCACTGTCAGTGATGGCGTCGCCTGCCTTGATCTCGATCGCCTTGTGCTGTCGCGTCCATGGCCAGCGTCGGTCCGGGTTCGCGGCCTTTTGCTTCTCACG